>JAQXRH010000051.1 GCA_029218425.1 Bacteroidales bacterium
CCCGAGCTATGCCGCCATTATTGCGAATTTTTCCGTTACATACTCGTCGACGAGTACCAGGACACCAACTTCGCCCAGCATCTCATAGTATCGCGGCTCACAGCGGGCAACAACAACCTCTGCGTGGTAGGCGACGATGCCCAAAGCATCTACTCCTTTCGCGGTGCCAACATCAAAAACATCCTCAACCTGCGCAAAGCCTACCCCAATCTCGCCACCTTCAAACTGGAACAGAACTACCGCTCTACGCAGACCATCATCAACGCCGCCAACACCCTCATAGCCAAAAACCGTGACCAGATACCCAAAAACGTATTCTCCAAAAACGATGTGGGTAGCCGCATCGACGTGGTAAGATGCTACAGCGACTACGAGGAAAGCTACATGGTAGCCACCCATATCGCCAACCTCAAGCGCAAATCGCCCGACGGATACGACGAATATGCCGTGCTGTATCGCACCAACGCGCAGTCGCGTATCCTCGAAGAATCACTCCGCAAACGCAACATACCCTACCGCATATACGGCGGCCTTTCTTTCTACCAGCGAAAGGAAGTGAAGGACGCCATCGCCTACTTCCGCCTTGCCGTCAACCCCGACGACGACGAAGCCTTGCGGCGCATCATCAACTTCCCCGCCCGTGGCATCGGCGACACTACGCTATCGAAATTGACACGTGCCGCTATCGACTCCGGCCGGAGCCTGTGGAAGGTGATTTCAACCATTGACGACGAGCCGCTGGGCATGAACGCCGGCACACGCCGTAAGCTCAACGATTTCCGCCTCCTCATTCAAACTTTTATCGAAGCCGACCTTAATGGCACTCCCGTCGACGACCTCGCCGTAAAAATCATCCGCGACACGCATCTGCTATCTTCGCTCCTTACCGACCATACCCCGGAAAGCATCTCCAAGCAAGAGAACTTGCAGGAGCTGCTCAACAGCGCCAAAGATTTCGCCGAGACGCAACGCGAGCAGGAAGGCATCGACCAGCCCACCATGTCGCAATACCTTTCGCAAATATCGTTGCTCACCGACCAGGACAACGATGACGATGACAACGGCGAGCAACGTGTCACCCTCATGACCGTGCATGCCGCCAAAGGCCTCGAGTTCGCCTACGTGTTTATCGTAGGCCTGGAGGAGGAACTCTTTCCCTCGGCAATGGCATCGTTTACGCCCGCCGAAATCGAAGAGGAACGTCGTCTACTTTACGTTGCCATAACACGCGCAAAGAAATATTGCATGATGAGCTACGCTTCAAGCCGTTTCCGCAACGGGCAAACCGCCATTTGCTCCCCGTCGCGGTTTCTCCGCGACATCGAAGGACGATACCTGTCGATGACCAACGGCAATGCCATCAGCATGGGGTCGTCGGTCGACCCCACTACAAAGTACCGCAGCTCGTTCCACTCCGGCACATCAGCATCGCATGCGGGCAGCTCTTCTTCGGAAGTGAACGATTTCCGCACAACCCGCAGCCTGTACCCTGGATACGAAGCCAGCAAACGCAAATCCGCGCCGCAGCCGCCTTCAAGTGCGCCATCAGCCAACGCCGAGTTCTCACTTCACCATTCGGCCGAGCTACAGAGCGGGGTGCAAATCGAGCACGAGCGCTTCGGCGTCGGCACAATCATCGAGGTGGACACTTCGGGCGTCGACCACCGCATCATAGTCAAATTCTCCAACCTCGAAATCAAGACCCTCCTCCTCCGTTTTGCACGATTTAAAATATTATCTTAACACAGCTTTTTTACGACAATGGACCTCGACATTTCTTCACTCCCCACGCCATTCTACATAGTCTATGAGGACAAGATACGACGCAACCTCGAGCTTATCGACCACGTGCGCCGCTCATCGGGCGTCGAGATAATCTTGGCGTTCAAAGCCTATGCGTTGTGGCGCACATTCGACATATTCCGCGAATACGGGTTCAAAAGCACCGCCAGCTCCATCAACGAGATGCGCCTGGGCAATGATGAGCTCGGCCACCGCGTCCACGCCTACTGCCCGGCCTACACCGACGTGACCATCGACCAATTTATCGCCGGCAGCTCCCATATCACCTTCAATTCCGTAGACCAATACCTCCGTTTCCGCGACCGCATCAACACGCATAATGCTTCGGGGGGCCACCACGTATCTGCCGGATTGCGCGTCAACCCGCAATGCTCAGTCATAGATACCGACATCTACAATCCGGCATTGCCCGGGTCGCGATTTGGCGTCACTGCCGATATGCTTGGCGGCAACCTGCCCGACGGCATCGAAGGCCTCCATTTCCATCAGCTCTGCGAGTCCACCTCCTACGACCTGGCAAAGGTGCTCGAAGCCTTTGAAACGCAATTTGCCGACATCATCGACAGCGTAGCATGGGTCAACATGGGCGGCGGACACCTTATGACGCGCGAGGGCTACGACGTGGAGCATCTTATCGCGCTCCTCAACGACTTCAAGTCGCGGCATCCCCATCTGCAAGTATACCTCGAGCCTGGCAGTGCCTTCACATGGCGCACCGGCGACCTAATCACATCGGTGGTCGATGTCGTTGAAAACCAAGGCATCCGCACGGCCATCATCGACGCCTCGTTTGCATGCCACATGCCCGACACGCTCGAAATGCCCTACAAGCCCATCGTCACCGAAAGCGTCATGGGCGAAGACGACAACGACGGCCTGTACAGATACCGACTTGGCGGCAACTCATGCCTAAGCGGCGACTTCGTGGGCGACTGGCTCTTTGCCGAGCCCCTCAAAGCCGGCGACCGCCTGACACTCGAAGACATGAACCACTACACTACGGTCAAGACCACCATGTTCAACGGCATACAGCACCCCGACATAGTGCTTGCACGCCACGACGGCACGCTGGCCTACCTACGCCGTTTCACCTACGAGGACTACCGCAACCGCATGTGTTAACCCGCCACCGCTTGTGATAATTCTCAACCTCTTGTGTTAACTCGCAACCATTCCACTCTCCATCCACCTCAACCTATTCATCGCCCCGTTATGCCACGTTTTTCAATCATCATTCCGGTCTACAACCGTCCAGGCGAAATAGCCGACCTGCTCGAGAGCCTTGCCGCGCAAACTGTAAAGAACTTTGAAGTGGTCATCACCGAAGATGGCTCCACGATACCCTGCCGCGACATTTGCGACAGCTATGCCGACCGGCTCGACATCACTTACCTGCAGCAAGAGAACATAGGCCGTTCGCCGGCGCGCAACAACAGCATGGAGCATGCCCGCGGCGACTACTTCGTGTTCTTCGACTCCGATTGCGTCATACCCGCCGACTATTTCGCTACGCTCGCCGATGCTCTCGACGAGCATCCCCTCGACTGCTTCGGCGGGCCTGATGCCGCCCACGAGTCGTTCACCGACACCCAGAAGGCCATCAATTTCGCAATGACGTCGTTCCTGACCACCGGCGGCATTCGCGGCGGCAAAGCGAGCATGGAAAAATTCACCCCGCGCACATTCAACATGGGGTTCTCGCGACGTGTCTACGAAAAGGTGGGCGGTTTCCATGAGATGTTCTCCGAGGATATCGACATGAGCAAGCGCATAGAAGCTGCGGGGTTCACCACCGGGCTTATCCGCCGCTGCCCGGTATTCCACAAACGTCGCATCAACTTAGGCAAATTCTTCCGGCAAGTGCATGTGTTCGGCAAGTCGCGCATCACCCTCAAGCTGCTCTACCCGGGGTCGATGAAGCTCGTCCACGCCCTGCCGGCCTGCTTCGTAGTTGGGCTACTGATGCTTGTCATCGGTGCTATTTTCCTGACGCCTTGGCTGTTGGCTCCGATAGGCGTGTACGTCGTCGCCCTGTTTGCCACGGCTTTAGCATCTACACGCAGCCTGAAGGTGGCACTGATGGCCGTGCCGGCTGCTTTCATCCAGCTCATAGGCTATGGCACCGGCTTCATCAAAGCATTCTTCACTAAAATCATTCTCGGCAAGGGGCGAAACATCGAAGAAGAGATTGCCGCCCGAAAAGGTAAATAACCAAGCCATAACCACCGCATGAAAGAATACGAAAGCATAGCCACTCCCACCGAGGGCACACGCGTGGCCGACCTCGACGTCTCCGACAAGCCGCGCGAAAAAGCGTTGCGCCAGGGCATCGCCGCGCTGTCCAATGCCGAACTGCTCGCCATAGTCTTTGGCAGCGGTTTGCCCGGCCGCTCCGTCGTCGACCTGAGCCGCGACATATTGCGAGACAACGACAACCGCCTGTCGCGGCTGGCTCGTATGTCGATTCACGAAGTAGTGAAAAAATACAAAGGCATCGGAGATGCTAAAGCCATATCCCTTGCCGCAGCCTTCGAGCTGGGCGCCCGGTGCGCCGTCGACATGAAGCAACTCGACCCGCAAATCACCGGCAGCAACTCCATCTACGAACGTCTGCGCGGACAGATGGCCCTTCTCAACTACGAGGAGTTCAGAATCGTGCATCTCAGCCGCGCCAATCGCATCATCTTCGAGGAAACGGTGTCGCGAGGCGGCACGGCAAGCACCCTTGTCGACGTCAAATTGGTCATGAAAAGCGCTATCGACAAGCTCTCATCGGCTCTCATTTTCGTACACAACCACCCCTCCGGCAACCTTAACCCATCGGTAGCCGACGACAAGCTCACCAAACAGCTCAAAAGCGCTGCCGAACTCCTCGACATCCGTGTGCTCGACCATATCATTATCACCTCACAGGGCTATTACTCCTACGCCGACAACGGCCGGCTGTAATCATTTAACACTAAGCACATTATGAAAACTATCAAAGAATATTCCGCCATAGTGAACGAGGCCATCGCAGCCATGACATTCACGGAGCCAGCTTCGCTCTACGATCCCATTGCCTACACCATGGAGGGGCAAGGCAAACGCTTGCGCCCTGTATTGACACTCGCCGTTGCCGACGCCTTGAACGCCGATATCCACAAGGCCCTTTCCCCGGCTTTGGGCATCGAATTATACCACAACTTCACTCTGCTCCACGACGACATCATGGACAATTCGCCCACTCGGCGCGGCCGATTGGCGGTGTGGAAGAAGTGGACTCCGGCCCAGGCAATTCTCTCTGGCGACACCATGTTGTCATTGGCCATGGGGCACATCATAAAGAGCGACTTCCCCGCCGACACCCGCATCGAGCTTATCGACTGTTTCAACGCCACGGCTATCGAAGTGGACCACGGACAGCAATTGGACATGGATTTTGAAACGCAGCGCAAGGTGAGCCTCGAGGACTATCTGCTGATGATATCGCAAAAGACGGGCGCACTGCTTGGCGGCGCCTGCGAGATAGGCGCAATATGTGGCGGCGCATCGGAGTTATCCCGTGAAGCATTCCGCAATTACGGCTATCTGTTAGGACTCGCCTTCCAGATACAGGACGACATACTCGACGTATATGGCGACGAGGCTTCGCTCGGCAAGCCTATCGGCGGCGACATAGCCAACGACAAGCACACCTGGCTCCATATACATGCCGGCGACGAAGCCGGCGACGAGATGGACGACATATACCGTCGCGGCCTAAGCGGCAAGGAAAAGTACGACGCCGTACGCGCCATCTACGACCGCCTCAACCTGCGGCAACGCGGCGAGACCACAGCCGACGGTTATCTCAATAATGCCATCAACGCCATAGCACGCGCAGGCTTGGACGACGTGGCCTACCGCTTCTTTGTCGACTTCGCCCACTCGCTCATCGGCCGAAAGAAATAGCCCGCAGCGGCATTACCGCTCCGCATTAGCCATCACCGTATTGTTATGATAGATACCCACACCCATCTCTACCTTGACGAATTTGCCCCCGACTACTCCGCGGCTATCGAACGTGCCATAGCCGCCGGGGTCGACACCATGATATTTCCCAATGTCGACGCCAGCACCCTGGCGCCGATGCGACGGCTCCACGGCCTTTACCCTGCCAACACATTCATGGCAATAGGCCACCACCCCACCGAGGTCAATGCCGACGACGTGGAGACACAACTTAAATACGTGGTCGACGAGCTCTCCGCCCGCCCCGACGACTATATAGCAATCGGCGAAATAGGCATCGACCTTTACTGGGACCGGCAATACCGCGAGCGGCAGATGGAGGTATTCGCCCGACAAATGTCGATAGCCGCCCATCGCGACCTCCCGGTAATAATACATTGCCGCGACGGCCTCGACGAAGTGCTTGAGGTGATTGACTCATTGGAGAAGGTGCCAGCCGGCGTGTTCCATAGTTTCGGCGGCTCGGCCAGCGATGTAGAGCGCATAAGGAGCCGCGGCGACTTCTACTTCGGCATCAACGGCATCGTCACCTTCAAAAATTCACGCTTGCGCGAAGTAATCCCCGCGATAGGCCTCAATCGCATTCTCCTCGAGACCGACGCCCCATACCTTGCCCCGGTGCCCCATCGCGGCAAACGCAACGAAAGCGCTTACATCATCCACACCGCCGCCCACATTGCCGCCACCCTCGATATTTCAGTCGACGTCATCGCCGAAGCCACCACCCGCTCCGCACGCCGTCTTTTCCGCATCTGAACGTATTCATCATCCCCCGCTCTGATGGCATCGCGCTACAAGATAAAACCAACCTATATGAGCATCCGAACCGACCCCCCCCCGCCGACTTTCGCGAAGTAGAAAACCTCACCCGCGAAGCATTCTGGAACGTCTATGCCCCCGGCTGCGTGGAGCACTTCGTGCTTCATCACTACCGCAACAATCCCGACTTCATAGCCCCGCTGAGCCTCGTGCTCGAAGTTGATGGAAAAATCATAGGGCACGTCATGTACTCCAAGGCGCAGATTGTAGGCACCGACGGGAGCATCATCCCCGCTGCCACATTCGGGCCAATAAGTATTCACCCCGACTTCAAACGCAAAGGCTATGGCTTGAAACTCCTCCAATACTCATTGGATAAAGCCCGGCAAATGGGCATAGGCGTGATATGCATGGAGGGCAACATCGAGTTCTACCGCCACGCCGGTTTTGTCGTGGCCAGCACCCTCGGCATCCACTACCATACCGAAGCAGCCGACGCTGTTGTCCCCTACTTCCTCGCCCAAGAGCTACAACCCGGCTATCTTGCCGGCCGTGAAGGCACATACCACACCCCTCAAGGCTACTACATCGCCATGCAACGCCCCGACGAATTTGCCGCCTACGACGCCACATTCCCCGTCCGGCAAAAAGCCATCCTCGAAAGCCAAATCTTTTCCGACCCTATCACCCTTACTACCGAACAGCCTTCCGACAGCGTTTAACTAATAACTGATAACTAATAACTGATCGCTAATCGCTGCGAAATAGTTGCACACTTGCGCTCTATTTCCGTGCAAGTGTGCAATTATCGCCGTTGCATCGTTAACAGATTTTAAAAATTCTTTTTTGTTAATTAAAAGAGTTACCTTTGTGGTGCAAATGTGTGTCTACACTCTTTTTTCGACATGTTTCTCTATCATCTATCTTAGAGATTGACTTTATAGAAATGACAAAAGAAGAATTTAAAGATATCGCTCCGTTTGACGACTCGGAGTTTAAAGAAAACATGGCGTCGTTGGTCAAGGAGCCTGGTTTTGAACACGCTGTGAAATATGTCCTCCCGATGGTCGACTATCCATCGTTCGTGAGACAGCTGCTCACCATAGATACCAAGGATGCCTTCCAGCGCAATATCATGGTCCCGTTCCTGGAAATGCTTGCACAAAAGACCACCGCGGGCATCACCATGGACGGCGTCGACGAGAATCATCGCGTCAACTCGTTCACATATATCTCCAATCACCGCGACATAGTGCTCGACGCCTCGTTTCTCAACCTATGCTTGCTTCGCAACGACTGTCCCACAGGCGAGATAGCCTTGGGCGACAATCTGCTCATCTATGGCTGGATCGAGCGTCTTGTGAAGCTCAACAAGGGCTTTATAGTGAAGCGCAACCTGCGCATGATTAAAGCCTTCGAGGCTGCAAAACAGCTCTCGGCCTACATACGCTACTGCCATACCGACAAGCACGAATCGGTGTGGATAGCCCAGCGCGAAGGGCGTGCCAAGGACTCCAACGACCGCACCCAGGAATCGGTCATCAAGATGCTTGCGCTATCGGGCGGCGGCTCCATAATAGATGCGCTGAAGGAGCTCAACATATGCCCCACGACCATCTCCTACGAGTACGACCCCAACGACTACCTCAAGGCATCGGAGTTCCTAAGCCGTCGCCGCAACCCCGACTTCGTAAAGAGCCAGAACGACGACCTGCTCAGCATGGAGACCGGGCTGCTCGGCTTCAAAGGGCGCGTCCACTATCAGCTTGCTCCATCAATCAACAATATGCTTGAAAGCCTCCGCGGCATCTCCGACAAGATAGAGCTCATAAGCGCCATCTGCACCCACATTGACCAAAGCATACACCGCGGGTACTATATCTTCCCCGTCAACTATATATGCTACGACCGCGTCAACGGCTCGCAACAGTTTGCCGACAAATACACCTCGGCCGACGTCGACGCCTTCGACCGATACCTCGACGCCCAGCTGGCCAAGGTAAGGCTTACCGACATCAGCGACGACGAACGCCAGTTCATGCGCCAAATGATGGTGACAATGTATGCCAACCCGCTCATCAACAAGCTCAAAGCCGAAGAGGAGAAATAACCGTTGCTACCATAGTGCCAGCATAGCCACCGTAGCATGGTAGACCCGACAATTATAGCGCACTCATAACCGTCAATTTATGAGAATAAGTATCACAGGGCTGATAATAGTGCTCGTCATAAATATCCTTGCCGACATTTATATCGCACGAGCCATAACGAAACGCACAAGCAAGCGTTGGCCGCTGACAGTGCTCCACTTCGTATGCGGCATATCGGTGGCATTGTTCACCCTCTTGGTATCGTCGCGCCCGGCGAGCCTCGACGATGGGATATTCCTTTTCTACACGTGGGCGTTCCTCTCTTTCATAGCCATCACCCTGCCGCGCTACATCTTCGTTGTCTTCGACCTCATAGCCCGTATCCCCGAGCTATTTCGACGCAAGCGTTGCCAGGCCGTATCCATTGCCGGGATGGTAATGGCGGCGCTCATTTTCGGGCTTATATGGTGGGGCGCACTGTTCAACCGTTTCTCCCTGCAGGTCAAGGATGTAGACATCCACATCGCCGACCTGCCCGAAGCCTTCGACGGCTACCGTATTGCGCAGATTTCCGACATGCACGTAGGCACTTACGGCACCGACGACACCTTTGTCGCGAAGATAGTAGATACGGTCAACAGCCTTGAGGCCGACATGGTGGTATTCACCGGCGATATCGTCAACCGCCATGCCGACGAGATACGCCCATTCCTCACCGCGCTGTCGAAGATACACGGCACCGACGGACAATATGCCATCCTGGGCAACCACGACTATGCCGACTACTACTATATCGACAATCCGCGTGCCCGCGAAAACGACCGTGCCCGGCTCATCAATTTCTACAGCCTGACATCCTTCGACCTCATCCTCGACGACTACCGCACTATCTACCGCGGCAACGACTCCATCATAGTCATCGGCGTAGAAAACATAGGGCGGCCGCCATTCCCCGCATATGGCAATCTCGACATCGCCTACCCCGACTTGGGCGACGACAACACCAAGATACTACTCTCCCACGACCCCTCGCATTGGCATTACGACATAGCAGGGCACCATGACAAGAACATCGCCCTTACCCTGTCGGGGCACACCCACGCCATGCAGACCTGCATCTTCGGGATCTCGCCATCGCCATTGGTCCACGACGAATGGAGCGGACTCTACACCGACGACAGCCATGAGCATCAGCTCTACGTCAACATAGGCACCGGCACCGTAGGCACCCCCATGCGCGTAGGCGCCACCCCCGAAATCACGCTCATCACCCTACATAAAAATTAGGCAATCAACTACTTACCACGCATAATCTACCGCCATGACAAAAGCCGAATATATATCGCGACAGCTATCAATAGCCGTCAATATGATAGAGCCGACCATCGACCTGCTCGACGCCGGTGCCACCATTCCGTTCATAAGCCGTTATCGCAAAGAGATGACGGGAGGGCTCGATGAAGTCACCATCTTCGACATCGAGAACCTCGCCAAGAAATACGACGAGATAGTAGCGCGCAAGCAGTACGTCATAACCACCATCGAGGCGGCAGGGGCGCTCACCGACGAGATGCGGCAAGCCATCGACGACACTTTCGAGCCGTCGGAGATAGAGGACATCTTCGCCCCCTACAAGCCGCGTCGCCGCACCCGCGCACAAGCCGCCCGCGAGAAAGGGTTGGAGCCGGTTGCCGATGCCATTCTCGCCAACCAACGCAGATACTCCTTCACCACCGACATCCCGGCCGCTATCCTCAAGGAGATGAGCATCGAGGAAGCCAAAGCTGGAGCCGCCGACATCATAGCCGAACGCGTCAGCGACCTTCCCGACAACCGCCGTGCCACGCGCAACGTGCTCGAGCGCCATGCCACGGTCAACGTAGCCATAGCACGGGGCAAGGGGGAAGAGGCTGAAAAATACCAGAACTACGACCATTTCACCGGCAAGCTGTCACGATTGTCGTCGCACCAGACGCTCGCAATAATGCGAGGCGTCAACGAGGGGATGCTCAAGATGAAAATTGCAGTCGACGACGAGCGGCTCATCGACACCATGATACGCCGCATAGTGCGCCGCGACGCCAACAGCGAAGTGGCCGACTTCATAACCGAAGCCGTGCTCGACGGCTACGACCGACTGCTGCGCCCCTCCATAGAGAACGAAGTGTTGGCACAAGCCAAAGAGAAAGCCGACGAGGCAGCGATACGCACCTTTGCGTCCAACTTGCGGCAGATGCTCCTCGCGTCGCCGCTTGGCAGCAAACGCATCCTTGCCATCGACCCCGGGTTCCGCACCGGCTGCAAGGTGGTATGCCTCGACGCCAACGGAGGGCTGCTCCACAACGACGTCATCTACCCCACTGCCCCCAAAAACGACATCGCCGGCGCCACGCGCAAGATAGTTAACCTCGTGGAGGCATACCATATCGACGCCATTTCGCTCGGCAACGGCACCGCCTCACGCGAGACCGAGCGTTTCCTAAAGAATATTTCATTTCCACGCCCCGTCGAAGTCTTCGTGGTCAACGAAGGGGGCGCATCGGTATATTCGGCATCCAAGATAGCCCGCGAGGAGTTTCCCGACTACGATGTCACGGTGCGCGGCGCCGTCTCAATAGGGCGCCGTCTCATGGACCCGCTCGCTGAGCTGGTGAAGATTGATCCCAAATCAATCGGCGTAGGCCAGTACCAGCACGACGTCGACCAGAAGAAGCTCAAAGAGTCGCTCGACACGACTGTTGAAGCGTGCGTCAACTCGGTGGGCGTCGACCTCAACACCGCCTCGGTGCAACTGTTGCAATACGTGGCCGGCATAGGCGCGGCAATGGCAGCCAACATCGTGGATTACCGTGCCGCCAACGGCGATTTCAGCCGTCGCGAGGACATCCTCAAGGTGCCGCGGCTCGGGGCAAAAGCGTTCCAGCAGGCGGCAGGCTTCCTCCGCATCCCCGGCGGCGCCAATCCGCTTGACAACACCGCCGTGCATCCCGAAAGCTATCCCATAGTAAAAGCCATGGCCAAGGATGCCGGCGTCGACATCACCGAACTTGTGAAACGTCCCGACCTGGTCAAAGCCCTCGACCTCAACCGCTACGTCACCGACACCGTGGGAATGCCCACGCTCAACGACATAGTGTCGGAGCTGGAGAAGCCGGGGCGCGACCCACGCACGCGGGCCAAAGCCTTCTCCTTCGACGAGACCATTTCGTCGATTGAAGACCTCCTACCAGGCATGGAGCTACCCGGCATCGTCAACAATATCACCGACTTCGGAGCATTCGTCGACATAGGTGTTCACGAAAGCGGGCTGTTGCACTTGTCGCAGATATCCAACAAATACATCAAGCATCCGGCCGAGGCGCTCACCCTCTATCAGCATGTGCGCGTCAAGGTCATCGAAGTGGACAAGCGCCGCAAACGCATATCACTGTCAATGAAGGGCATCCCGCAAGAAGGAATATAATGGCAAGGCATCACGGCACCAAGGTGACAATAATGATAGGTAGCAATACCGGCGACCGCAAGTCGCACATCGACAATGCGGTAGAGGCATTGCGGGAGTATGTCGGCGGCATCACCGTCACCCACGACATCGACAATCCCGACTTCACGGGTGTAGGCCCCGACTACCTCAACCGACTGCTATCAGGCACCACCGCCCTGCCGCTTGAGCGCCTCAAAACCGTTGTCAAAGCGATAGAAACCCGTCTGGGCCGCGACCGCCGCGACCCCGCCATAGTGGCTATCGACATCGACATCGTGGTCTACGACGACAACATCATCAAGCCCTCGGAATACACCTCGCCACCTTGCCGCCGCCTGCTCCCCGCCCTTAATGCCGGTCACCGGTCTACGTAGCGAGCGACAGCATATCCCACTACTCCGACAATCTTCTGCTGAGGATTGCGGAGGAGGGTGCCCGATGATTGCATAAAATTGCGGAGCTATAATTGGCGATTGAGAAAAAATAGCTAACTTTGTGGAAATTTCTCTCACATAAGTACTATCTATGAAGAAAATGAACATTATAACCCGCTCCATATCGGGAGCAGTGTATGTAGGCTTGTTGGTCGGAGCGGTATTGTCGGGAGGAATTTGGCTTATCCTTTTGACAAGCTTGCTCGCCATGATAGGCGTATATGAGTTTTTGTCGATGACGAGCGAGGGCAAGCTTCCACGGTTCGCCTCGGCGTTAGACATGTCGGCAGCCGTCATGCTCCAGGTAGCAGCCGGGAGTTTATTAGTAGGGAAGCATCAATCGTTTGCCACGCTCATCACCGTGTATTTGCTGCTTATTGTAGCGCGCGTGGTCATACAGCTATATGCCAATCACCGCAACCCGGTGCACTCAATGGCCAGGTCGATGATGTCGCAGATGTATGTGGCATTGCCGTTGGCGCTACTCATCATTCTTTATTACATCACATCGCCCCATTTGGTATTGGCATTGCTGATATTCATTTGGGTTAACGACACCGGGGCATTCTGCGTTGGGTGCACGATGGGTCGCCACAAGCTGTTTGAGCGCATCTCGCCCAAGAAGACGTGGGAAGGATTTTGGGGCGGCATGCTGGCATGCGTCATCGCAGCGATAGTGATGCGTGGATGCTTCGGACAGTATTACGGCATGCTTAGCTATTGCGAGATAGGGATGTTCGGCGTACTCATATCGGTATTTGCCACATTTGGCGACCTTGTAGAGTCGCAAATCAAACGCACATGCGGGGTGAAAGACTCCGGCAAACTGATACCGGGACATGGCGGCATCCTCGACCGCATCGACTCTCTGCTGCTCGTAGTGCCGGCATCGCTCATCTATATCCACTTTTTCTGCTAACATAGAAACAACACCATAATGACTGACCAAAGATATAACCTGCGCGGCGTATCGGCCTCGAAAGAGGATGTGCACAACGCCATCAAGAATGTAGACAAAGGGCTCTATCCCAAAGCTTTCTGTAAGATAATCCCCGACATACTGGGAGGCGACCCCGAGTGGTGCAACATCATGCATGCCGACGGGGCCGGCACAAAGTCGTCGCTCGCATATATCTATTGGCGCGAGACAGGCGATATCAGCGTATGGAAAGGCATAGCCCAGGATGCGTTGATAATGAATATCGACGACCTGCTCTGCGTGGGAGCTACCGACAACATACTCCTGTCGTCGACCATAGGACGCAACAAGCTGCTCATCCCCGGTGAGGTGATATCAGCCATCATCAATGGCACGGAGGAGCTGCTCGAGGAGCTTCGCAGCCAGGGCGTAAGCATCTATTCCACCGGCGGCGAGACTGCCGACGTGGGCGACTTGGTGCGCACCATCATCGTCGACTCCACCGTGACCTGCCGCATGCGCCGTAGCGACGTCATCGACAATGCCAACATCGCATCAGGCGACGTCATCGTGGGGCTTGCTTCCTACGGCAAAGCCACGTACGAGACGGAATACAACGGCGGGATGGGGTCGAACGGACTCACATCGGCGCGCCACGACGTGTTTGACAAATACCTTGCCGAACGCTATCCCGAGAGCTACGATGCCGCCGTGCCACAGGAACTTGTATATTCAGGCCACACACGCCTTACCGACCCTGTAGAGGGTACGCCGCTCAACGCCGGCCAACTTGTATTGTCGCCCACGCGCACCTACGCACCCGTTATCAAAGCCATCCTCGACAAGATGCGCAAGGACATACACGGCATGGTGCACTGCTCGGGAGGCGCGCAGACCAAGGTGATGCATTTCGTGGAGAACAAGCACGTCATCAAGGACAATCTCTTCCCCGTGCCGCCGCTCTTCGACCTCATACAGCGTCAGTCTGGTACCCCATGGCAGGAGATGTACAAAGTGTTCAACATGGGACACCGCATGGAAATATACCTTGCACCTGAACATGCCCAAGCTATCATTGACATTGCTGAAAGCTATGGCATTGAGGCTCGCATAGTGGGCCGTGTTGAGGAAGCACCGTCCAACCGCCTGACCATCATCTCCGACAAGGGTACCTTCGAATACTAAAATTTTATTCGTCGTTTGTCTGGAATAAAATCATAAGATTTCATAATGAAAAAACTATTATATCTATTGATTGTTTTTGCGTTGGGTATTATTAGTGGTTGCGAGAAAAAGGATGATGGTTTAATTGAACCAACTAATCCGGAAGAGCCAAAAGATCCGATACCATCAGAGGATATGATTTCAGATGATTTCGTACCTATTGATTGGAGTAATGTAAAAATAAACCAATACGATAATAGTAATGGACTCCTTAGTCTTTCACTCACTGAACAGACTCGTACATTGCGTCAGGGACAGGTTCTTACGATAGCAAATGACACTATAAGTTATGTATTGATAATTAATGATGTCGCGTTCGAAAAAAATGATGTAATACTTAAAACCACGCAAGGCGATTTATGCGACATTTTTGCCAATACAAATATCACGTTATCGACAGAATTGGCACAAGGACGCACTACTGCCGAAGGAAGCAACATATATCACCCGGTAAAAATCACATTTAAAGACGAAGATGGACAAATAGTCACGGAGAGTCGAAGCGCTTCCGATGAATCGACGCGCCTTACCGGCCATCTTTGGGACTGGAATAACGATGGCAGAGAGATTATATTTTATGATAAAGATGGAGCTAAATTATATTTGGATAATCCCAATTATGCAGCAAATCTTGACTTAAAAATGGATCTCAATTTTGGCGGTCGCACTAAATTACAATGGCTTGACAATGGATACAAAAGATACAAAAGTGAAGCTCTTGAAATAAACACAACACTAATCGGCACAATAGATAACAGTTCGATACTACGCGCCGAAGCTAAAGGAAAAATCAAATATAAAGAGGATGACGATGAGATTTTCAAGCACAACGTATTCAAGCCTTGCAATGTTACGTTCAATATAGGGGGTGCGGTTATTGTTGTAACCATTTCTGCAGACTTGTTCAGAGGCGCATCAATAGAAGCCGAAGGAGAAATACAGGCTTACGCGGGATACGAGCAAAAAATTACTGGTACGGCTCAACTCCATTGGAAACAAGCTGACGGCATTCTGTCCCCTTCGACAGGGTTCGAATATACCGAAAGAAAGATTCCACCCACTGTAAAAGGTAACGGTACACTTAAAGCCGAAGCATGGTTCTTCCCTCGCATATATCTTAGCTTATATGGAGCCATCGGCCCGTCATTCGACATAAAACCCTATATTGGTTCGGAACTTAAAGCAGGGTTCAAAGCATCTGTGGGAGGAAATTCCGACTATATCACATGGCAATTAAGGAATTACCTTGGGCTTGAATTATCGGGAGGCCTAAGCCTAAAATTCATGAACTATGAAGTCGACCATAAGGAGATAGCTAAATTTAAAGTTTTTGAAAAAGACCTCTATATGTCCCCGGCGGCAATAGACCTTCGAGACTCACCGGCAAATGGCATAGAAATCGGGCAAACCGGCAATGTAGGATTTAATGTCTATGACAAAGATTTGTTTGGCAATCTCGTTACCACAATATTACCAATAATGGTACAATTTGAGGCAGATGGGAATGTATCTCCGACACATGGAGTTGCAACTAACGGCATTGTAACCACAAACTGGACACCGGTAGCAGAAGACGATATTCTAAGTGCTACGCTGTATGACTCTAACGGAAATATTATAGACCAGGCCAGAGTAAACACTCAACTCAAAAACGAAGGCTCCCCAGTTCACACAGAATATTACGATGACCCCTATATAACAAGCTTCACACTCACCAACAATCTTCCGACATACGACAACCACAATGCAGTTAATTTCTCTATCCCTATACCTGCAAAATTCACCATCGATTTGCCCCGTATGCAAAATATCTCCGACTTTGTACTTGGGATTATAGAAATAAAAAGAGGTGATAGACCTACAGATGACAAGTTTAACGGCCAGGCTGGTGGTCTGACTTTCGGCAGTTATGGGTATGAAGATGCTTTCGGATCTTCCATCAATATTGATGCCGATTTAGATTGGGCGTTCCGTAAAGAAGATGCTGAAGATTTGAAATTTCTTGATTTTTCAAACTATAGGGTTGAGATGGATATTTGGGCAAGATTTACATATCATACATACAATTATTACAACAATCCCCCAGACCAATATTTTTCAGGCACATGGGTCAAGCAGCACTACTCTTATAGTAGAAAACCCAAAATAACTATTGGGAATATCCGAAAAGAACAAGGATATAGCGGTGAACCCGTATGGCGCTGGGATGTAAAAATTGATGGAGCTTTTTGGATGTACCTAAATACACATTTTGATGCGCAACAATACCATATTACTAAAGAAGTTTGGGCTGACATGGTTTCACCAGGCAACTATAGTGATCCATTTAATTTCGGTTCGTATATCCATATTGAAGATGGTACACATACACAAGAAACTCTTGACGGGACAGAAAATAACTACCTATTCCCTAAAGTAATGCCTCAAAAAATCTAT
>JAQXRH010000052.1 GCA_029218425.1 Bacteroidales bacterium
CAGTACCAGTGTGGGGGACCTTCCTCTCAGAACCCCTACGCATCGTCGCCTCGGTGGGCCGTTACCCCGCCGACTAGCTAATGCGCCGCATGCCCATCCGCCACCGGATTGCTCCTTTGACCCCGGCAAGATGCCTTGCCGGGGTGTTACGCGGAATTAGTCGAAATTTCTTCCGGTTATTCCCCTGTGGCGGGCAGGTTGCATACGTGTTACTCACCCGTGCGCCGGTCGCCGGCAGTTGAAGCAAGCTTCAACCCCGCTGCCCCTCGACTTGCATGTGTTAAGCCTGTCGCTAGCGTTCATCCTGAGCCAGGATCAAACTCTTCGTTGTTGTTATCTTGTTTTCTTGTTTTTCTGAGAATTGACAAACAAACAATCGGAATTTAACCGTAATCTCCTCGATGAGGAGAGGGTTGATTCAGGAATTGACATTACCTCAAAAGAGGTAAATCATAATAGCTCTTGTACTTACTATTGTCTATTGTAAATCTTTCAATGTTCTCTATTTCGGAGCCACCCGATTGGTGGCGGAAATCTTTGCAAAGTTACGGCGAATTTTTGGAACTGCCAAATTTTCGTCAAACTTTTTAAGATTTTTTCACTTTCGTTTGCTTCCCCTGGCGGAGAGCGTGGTGGAAATCGCTATTTCCCGAAAGCGAGTGCAAAGGTAAGGGGAATTTTCCAAACGTGCAAATATTTTGCAACAAATTTTTCACAAAATTTTAGATAAAATGTTGGTAAAGGAGCTAACGGGTTAAAATACAGCGCAATGGGACGGATGGCATGGCGTCGGTTCGGCGGGGCGGCGGCGAGGCTAAAGCCTCTACACGGGACCAAGCATGGCGATGGGCAGCAGGTAGGATGGGCGAAGTGGACGATGTAAATCGGCGTCGCTACGGACGCCACTGGGTGTGGCACACGGCACCCCGCACACCTCGGTCGCTGCGCTCCCTCGGCGTACGGGGCTACGAATAATCGGCGTCGCAAGGACGCCTGCCGGGCCGTATGGTGGGGAAAATGTGAGGAAGGGCGATGAATGGAGGACGGTATTTTGCAAATATGGATAAAATTTATACTTTTGTATATGCTTCGGCTTTACAATGGCTATGGGCACATGGGGGATAGGCACGTGGTTGGCTTTGATGGGCAATGATGGTCATAGAAGCCGGGGGCTTGGGGGGCGGGGCTTTGATGGGCAATGATGGCCATAGAAGCCGGGGGCTTGGGGGCGAGGCTAAAGCCTCTACACAGAACCAAGACGTCGAGGCGTGGCGAGGGGAGGGGGCGAGGTGGAGTGGGATGGCGGGAGTGGGATGGGCATGGGGTGGTTATGGTATATTATATAATAAGAGATGATGACAATGGTACCCAAGAAGATACATTTATGCTGGTTTGGCGGGGGAAAGTTCCCGGTAGAGATAAAGATGTGTCTTGAGAGCTGGGCTAAGTTATTGCCCGACTACGAGATACGGCTTTGGAATGCCCGAGACGCCCGCGCGATACGCTGCCAATATATCGACGAGGCCCTTGACGCGCAGAAGTGGGCGTTTGCCGCCGATGCCGTACGGTTTTATGCCGTTTGGAAAGAGGGTGGTATCTATATGGACTCCGACATATTGGTGATGAAGCGATTTGACAGCTACATACCGGAGCGGGGGTTTGCCACATTTCATGAGCACATAGACGACAGCATACGGTTGCAGGCAGCCTTTTTCATGGGGGAGAAGGGGAACGAATTTTGCCGGAGGATGTACGAATATTACGACCGGCGTCCGTTCAAGCGAGCCGACGGCAGATATGACGAGACCATTTCGCCGATAGTGATGAAAGAGGTCGCGGCGGGCATGGGGTGGAAGGAAGAGGACAAGCTTCAGGAACTTGACAATGGCACCGTCGTATATCCGGGGCATCTGGTGACGCCACGCAACCACAGCGTGAAGCATCATCGCGACGCCATTGCATGGCACCGTATCTACGGGTCGTGGCGCAAGCGCAAGTTAGGTCGGCGCATATGGCTGTTGGCCAAGCACATAGCAGCAGTAGGGCGTTACACGCTTACGCATATCGGGAGCCGGCAGCAACTGCCGCCAATAAAATAGGACAAATAACCATCACCCAAAAACGCTAATTACCATGGGCAACAAATACATATCGCAGAACTACCGTAACCACACCACCGCAGGGTATAAAGCCAAAAGCGATGTGGAGCAGATAATGTCGGAAGAGGGATTTACCAACATAGGAATCAAGCGGGCAGACCACCGATGGGGCATCGTAGATTTCATCTACAACCTTGCCGGGATAGCCAAAGCGACGATGCGGATAGGCCGCGGCGACATATTGTTTTTGCAATATCCGATGCGGCGATACTTCACATATATGTGCAGGGTGGCGCATCTGCGTGGGGCAAAGGTGGCGGTGCTGATACACGACGTGGGCAGTTTCCGTCACAAGCGACAGTCGGTGAAGCGGGAGCTGCGGCGGCTTGGGAGAGCCGACTACGTCATCGCCACCAACAGCATCATGGCATCGAGGCTACGCCAGGAGGGGCTTGACAAGCCGATCGGGAGCCTTGAGGCGTGGGATTACCTTACAGCGACGGATCCGATACCGTCGCGAGTGGGCGATGGGGATATCCGCATAGCCTATGCCGGGACCATGAGCCGGGGGAAGAACGCCTTTTTGTGGGAATGGGGCAAGGTGATACGCGATTACGTGGTCGACATCTACGGGTTAGGGTTCAGGATGGACGAAGTGGAGGCACCGGAGAAATTTTACGACCACGGTTTTGTGTCGTCGGAGAACATCATTGCCGGGATGACGAGCGACTACGGGCTGGTGTGGGACGGGCACTCCATTGCCAGCTGCGAGGGTGACTTCGGCAGTTACCTTGCTTTGAACACGCCCCACAAGCTATCGCTGTACTTGCGGGCCCGTCTACCTATAATAATATGGAGCGGAGCGGCAATGGCACCGATGGTAGAACGGAGCGGGATAGGCATCACCGTAGACACCCTCGAGGAAATCAACGAGCGAGTCAAGTCAGTAAGCCCCGAGCAATACGGCGCAATGCGCAAAAATGTAGAAGCCATAGCAGCCGACATGGCCGCTGGCAAATATTTCCGTAGAGCGGCAAAAGAAGCGATAAGGCAATTGAGCCAGAGATAAAGCCAGGACCAGGGCTTAAACCAGGGCCAGGGCTAAAGCCAAAGCCAGCGACAGAGCGAGAGCAAGCGGCAAGGGCAGAGCCAGGGCTGTGGGGGATGTTAGCGGAGCTGGAGGAAGAAGTGCCAGATAGCGAGGGCTGTGGAAACAGCCACGTTGAGAGAGTGCTTGGTGCCCACTTGGGGGATTTCGAGCGACACATCGCAGAGGTTTACCACATTTTGGTCGACGCCGTCGACTTCGTTGCCGGCGATGAAGGCATAGCGGGCGGAGGGGTCGGCGATATAGTTTTCGAGCGAGACGCTGCCGTCGACCTGTTCGAGGGCGCACACCGTGTAACCTTGCTTTTTAAGTGCCGACACAGCGTCGAGCGTGTCGGGGAAATATTCCCAGAGCACCGAGTCCTCGGCGCCGAGAGCCGTTTTGTGGATTTCGGGTGATGGCGGTGTTGCCGTAATGCCGCAGAGGAGGATACGTTCGACGGCAAAAGCGTCGGAAGTGCGGAAGATAGAGCCTATATTATTGAGGGAGCGGACGTTGTCGAGGACCACGGTCAAGGGAATCTTCTTGGCGTTGCGGAACTCGTCGACCGACACGCGGTTAAGGTCCCAAATGGTTTTCTTTTTCATTGGCAGAAATTAAAAATTGGAAACCGGAGCCACCTGTGAGAGCGGCTCCGGGGGGATAGCTATTGTAGGGTGAAATACGCCGGATTAGCGCACGATGACGCGAAGCGGCGTGCGACATTCGTCGGTAGTGATGAGATAAACACCGAATGGGAGTAGAATGATATCGTCATCGTTGACTTCGGCAATAGACATCACTTGACGACCGGTGACATCGTAAACGACGAGGTTGTGCTGCGTTTCGCCGCAAACTATACGCAGGCCACCGGGCCAGTAAGCATAGCCGAGAGGCGACTCCATGGCTACGCCCTCGACGCCAGAATGGTAGACGAATATCTCATTGGAGACGGGAGATTCATAACCGAGGCGTACGGAACGAACGTTGTAGCTTTCGGAAGCCGAGCCTTCGAAATCTTCAACGAGGAGAGAATTTTCCTCGGCCACAATCTCTTCGGAGGAAGAATTGCCATTGACATAACGGGTACGGGTGACGATGAAATAGTCGACCGTTTCGGAAGGTTGCTGCCAATTGGCCACATAGCTATTATCGGTGATGTCGGAAGCAGAGAGCGCGACGGGAGTCGACAAAGAGGGGACGTCGAGGCATTCACCCGTCAGAGCCACGCCACGCGAGCCGGTGAGGCCGCCGTCGGAGATGATAAGGCGTGCCGAATGTGAGCCGATAGCGGTGGGGATGTAAGTAATATTGAGGAAATAGCCACCGTCGGCATTTACCAAAGAAGCATTGATAGAAGAGACGTCGAGTTTAAACATTGACTTATTGGTACCCGAAATGGCGAGCGACAGTTTACCGTAAAGGTTATGGCCCATGAAAGCGAGTTTGCGCGTTTCCGACTTGCCGATAGCGATTTCTTCGAAGTCCAGTTCCATGTCCTGGAGCGGGGTTGTCAGCTCCGGTTCGCCACCAGGCTGTCCGCCGGAGCCGGCATGAAACTTCTGCCCTATCTTATTTCCCCAGATGTATTCGACGAGGTCGGGATAGTCGATGAACGGGTTACGGTTGCCTTGGAAGCTGTAGACGGCCTCGTTGCGGTCCAATTCCTTTTGGCTAACGGGGTCGGCACGGTGCCATTTGAGGAGTAGGTCGATAGCCCAGGGTTTGAGCGTGGGGTAATCGTTTTGCTCAAGCATGTACATGTTTTTAGACGCCCAAGTGAGATTTTGGTAGCAGGTGACCACATAGAAATATGTGCGTGCGAAGTCGCCTTTATAATCATTGCTGGGTTCGAACACTTTGGAAGAGCCGCCGCCTTGCCCGGTAGATGCATAACCGACCTTAACGACACCGTTGTCGAAAGTAGAGGTTACGACTTCGCCCAGCGGGTGATTGCTTTTAGCTTGGTTGGCCTCAGCTTCCGAGGGATAGAGGTGGAATAGGTCGACGTAGGCCGGCACGCTTGTGCTACCGCCCCACCAGCTTTTAGGGAAGCAGTGTTCGCGGTTCATGTATTTGCCGAAATTGGAGTAGATAGACACGTCGAGGTCGGAGTACATGTCCCAATAGAAGTCGGTGCCTGGACGGCGGTCGGTAGTGCGGAAGTATTCCGGCAGTGCGCTGTAGGATTTGACTTGGGTGTGGTTGTAAATAAGCGTGTGAAGGGCGCTTTTAAGATTGCTATCGGTCAGACCGTTGATCGAGTTGTAGTAGTTGGCTGGGATATCGCAAAGGGCTATCAGCGGCATCATGATAGCCAACAAAGCGACAGCCGAAAGGCAGTAAAATTTTCTCATTGTTATGTAGTTAATTAAATATGCAGTTGATTATAAAAATGGGGTAACTCAGGGAGGCGATGAAATGGGGATATCGCCGAGTGGTGGTGGGGGGATATGATGACGAATGTGGGCAGTTATTGCTTTACCGGGTCGGGCGACAGGTGCAGGATAGAAAGAATTTTATCGGTGACGACAGCCGGTTTAATGCCATTGAGGCAGAGGTAGTCGCCACGATAGCAAGGTCGGTCGCCGAAAACCGAACAAGGCCGGCAAGTGAGCGATAGTTGAATGATATTATCTTCGGCCTGCCGCCAACCTTGGAATCCGCAATAGGGATGTGTGGCGCCCCAGATGCTAACGACGGGGATATCGACGAGCGATGCGAGATGCATATTAGCGGAGTCCATTGAGACCATGCAGTCGAGGTTGCTGAGAAGGGCGAGCTCGGTGGCGAAACCATGATGGCCATCAGCGAGCGAAGTCACGCCGTGGAAGCGTTGTTGCCAGTCGGCGAGCACATCGCGTTCTTGCGGTCCGCCGCCGAAGAGGAAAATGCGCAAGCCCTGCAGAGAGCTAAGCTTAGCGACTACCTCCTCCATGAGATGAATGGGATAGATCTTGCCTTGGTGCTTAGCGAAGGGAGCGATGCCGACCCAATGCTCGCCGGGGCGCCGAGGCTGAGAGATAGCCTTAAACGAGTCGGGCGAAGCTTTACCGTTGCCGAAAAGGCCAACGAAAGAGTCGTCAGGAGCGAGGCCGAGCCGAGCGAAAGTAGCGCGGTAGCGAGAGCGGGAAGTCTCGAGCTGAAGCATCACCTTATTATTACGGCGAGTGAGGGCATGCTTTCCCATTAAACCCTTGTGGATATGACTGACTTTCAAACCTTTAAGGTGGGCCAACAGGCGGATGTACTTGGTGCGTAGGACATCTTGGAGGTCGACTACGCCATCGATATCGAAGTCGCGGCGAATCTCCTTGAAAAGCCGGCGCATTCCTGAGAGGCCGTGGTATTCGCCTTTAAGGTCGACGCCATGGACAACGAGGTTGGCGGGTGCGTTAAGGAAGATGGAAGCCATTGACTTACGGGTGACGAAAATGAACCGCACGTCGGGATGGGCATTGCAAGCGCCGTAGAGAGCCGGCACCGTCATGGCCACGTCACCGATGGCCGAGAAACGCACCACCAAGACGTTTTTGAGCTTGCACAGATTATTATTTGTCGCCTTTGCCATAGAGTACCGGATTGGTAGCCGGGTCGTTATACATTTTCATTTGTCGGTATACCTTCATAAATTTTCTACCGGCAGCAATATCGTCGAGGAGATTGTCGATAGCCATAGTAAGGTCGGCACGTTGCTCGAGGAGCACATTGAGTTTAGCCCGGCAGCTGTTCAGGTGCTGGTCGTCGGCATCGGTGCGGTCAACTTCGACCTTCATGTGGAAAATTTTGAGAGCGAGAATAGAAAGGCGGTCGATAGCCCAAGCGGGGCTTTCGGTGTTGATAGAGGCATCGGGAGCCGGCTTGACGTCGGCATAGATGTCGCGGAAGTAAGAGTCGATTTCCTCGACCAGGTCGGTGCGGTCCTGATTGGAGCGGTCGATGCGACGTTTGAGGGCCAAAGCGTCGACGGGGTCGATATTAGGGTCTCTAATAATATCCTCGAGATGCCACTGCACGGCATCGATCCAGTTTTTGGCGTAAAGGAGATGGTCGATAGAGCCTGCTGAGAAAGGATTGACCGCGACGAAGTCGACATCGTCGTGGAGATGGTAATCGAGAGTAGAACGGATGAAAACCGTATTGCAATTTTCAGCAAAAGTCATATCAAAAAGGGTTTCTATCAAAGGAAACGGCAAGGTTGCGATATAAATGTGGGGGAGAGCGGGGGCTCAACAACCGCCCATGGGATTAAGCAACAGCCTGATATAATTAAGATTATATAAAATGTAGAAAAGGGGCTTTTTCTACCTAAACGCAAAAATAAGAAAACTTTTGAAATAAATAGTCATAAAGCCGATATTTTTGCGAAAAAGGGAGTGAAAAGCGATGGAGGCGAAGTGATAATGGGCTGGAGATGGGTAAGGATGGGTTGGGGATGGCGGGAATAGTTTACTTGTGTTAATTTAATGGCGGATTGGGGGCGTGATATATAAATTTTGTTAAGGTCGGTGTATTTTTTGCTCCAAAATTATGTTTTATAACATAAAATCAATACCTTTGTACCAGTTTTTCATGGTATTAGATTTAAGGTAAGAAGATTATTCGTCGTGACGACGAGTAATTTTTTTTTGTAGAAAGCTCAAAATTAGTAAATTTGCAATTCACGAAAGCGAAGTAACAATAAAAAAGGTATATAAAAATGGAAACGACCCGTCAAGCCAAAATAGCCCGTCTGCTGCAGAAGGAACTCAGCGAGATATTTCGCCAGCAGACATCAAAGACCCACGGAGTGTTGGTGAGCGTGAGCAACGTACGCGTGACACCCGACTTGAGTATAGCGCGAGCATATCTATCGGTGTTCCCCTCGAATAAAGGGGAGGAGATACTTGGGAATATCAACAATGCCTCGAAGTCAATACGTTATGAGTTGGCGCAACGGGTGCGATATCAGTTGCGCAAGACGCCCGAGCTGTCGTTCTACCTTGACGATTCGCTCGACTACATCGAGCATATCGACAATCTTCTGAAGAAGGAAGAATAAAAATACTATTTCAACGCCATAAAATCACTTTCAAAAAGTCACCTTAATCATTATTTTCTCATAAATTTGACGCCATAAAATTGATTTTTCTGGCAAATATATATTGCCATTACTTTTTTTTAGTATTTTTGCAACCTATATACAAGTTCCCATATACAGTATACACGACAATTCTATTAAAGCAAAAAAATATTTATGAGAAAATTTTTATCTACGCTGTTAATATCTTTGGGGATACTAACACAGGCAAATGCTCAGACTGTTGTTTATGAGCAGACATTTGGAAGCAGTTCAAGTATTAACGATTTCACAATCTTCCACCGGGGAAGCGGTACGAAGGATTGGTATTATTCATCAGGATATTTGACATTCTGGGATAGAAGCTATACCGATGTCGAGGCATGGGCAGTCACTCCCGGCATCAATCTGGAAGCCGGAAAGATGTACAAGCTTTCGTTTGACGCCCGTAATAGTAGTTCATCAACCTATACTCACAATATCTACGTATATCTTGAGACGACCAATAACCAGGATGAGATAGCAATCGAAGGGAGTGACTACTTGGCATACGAGGTGATTACATCAAACAGTACGTCCACTCAGAAAAAAACGGTAAAATTCTCCGTACCTGCAAACGGAACCTACTATCTCGGATTTGTCGATAAGGGAGAACTCAAATCAACGAACAATGTCAACCTCGACAACATCACTGTTGAAGAGACTGTCGAGGCGCCCAACGCCGCGACCGGGCTGACGGTAGAAGCCGCTGAACAGGGAGTGCAGAGCGCCACCCTTACCTGGACCAACCCCGAGCTGACCGATATGGGCAATAAGATTGGATCTATCTCTAAAATAGAAATATACCGCGGAACCACCTCTTATAATACAGAATTGGCATATACACTCAATGATGCACAATATCTGACACCAGGTGCCGAAGTGAATTTTACCGATAACGACGTTCCCGAACGCGGGACCCACTACTACGATGTAGTCGTATGGACCAACGACGCCAAGTCGCCTGAAGTTTCGGCAAAAAGCCCCTGGATAGGCAAAGACACCTCGCTCAAAGCTCTTGGCGATATCACCGCCACCGTAAACGGCGATAACAACGTAGTGCTTGATTTCGCAATACCGGAAGGAAGCAATGGCGCTTACGTAGACCCCGCCGACGTAGCTTTCAAGATTGAAAGAAAGCTGTCAAGCAGTTATTCCTACACTGTCATAAACTCTGAATACAGCGGAGAGCTCCCCTATATCGACACCACAACAGAGCCTTTCAACGTTTACACCTATCGCGTAAGCACAATCTATAACGGCTCGACCGGATCTTCGAAGACATCAAACAACGTGTCGGTGGCAGGGGTAGCTACCGTACCCTACAACCAAGGATTTAACGACAGCAAAGCTTTCGATTTCTTCACCAAACTCAACGGAACCACAGGCCTAATAGGAAACTGGGCATACTACAGCTACAACATACGTTACTATAACGGCGGTCGCTACGGTGATACTTCGGCCGACACTTGGACTTTCACTCCTAAGATCAAACTTGAGGCTGGCAAAGTGTACCAACTCAGCTATGACACCTGGATTTCAACAAGTGGTGAAAGCAACTACAAAGACCTGTATGTGACAATAGGCACGGCTCCCACAGTCGAAAGCCAGACAGTGCTCAACGAAGGGGATGCTACAGTGTCCAACACTTCATCAACTACTGGCGACGCCACTCGATCTGCCATAGTAACGGTAGCCGAGGATGGTGAATACAATATTGGATTTCATGTATATGGGAAAGTCAACACTGCCTATCTTTATCTCGACAATATCTCTTTGGTCGAAATTATAGAGGCACCGGTGGCTGTCGATGACTTGACCGTCACGCCCAACGGCGAAGGGCTGCTCGAAGCAACTGCAACGTGGACCAATCCTAAATACTCCAACGCTGGAAACGAGCTTACAGCCCTGACTAAAGCAGAGCTGCTGCGCGATGGTTCAGTTATCTACACTGTAGAAAACCCGGTTCCGGGCGCTGTCGCCACATATACCGACAACAGCGAAGACCTCACATCAGGCAACCACACCTATACGGTAGTCGCATATATCAAAGGAAATGCCTCCGAGCCCTCGCAACCGGCCACCGCATGGATCGGCCCAGACGCTCTTAAAGCCGTTGACAATGCGAAAGCTGAGTTGTCGGCCGACGGCACATGCGTATTCATAAGTTTTGATGTTCAAGATCCCGCCAACGGCGGTGCCAACGGCGGTTTCATCGGCGAAGTAGCCTATAAGGTAGTGCGTATGCCCGACGAAGTTACAATCGCTGAAAATGCGACAGAGAGCCCCGTTGCCGACGATACGATAGGCGAGCTGTCGCTCGGAGCTTATTTCTATAAGATTTATGTGACCCGTGGTTCGGAAGAAAGCGATGCAACTGCTACCGACAAGGTTGTACTTGGCAATGCAATAAAGATTAATGCCGGTGAGACCTACAGCTTCGATTTCTCTACAAGCGAGTTCTTTGATCTGTGGACTAACTCTCAGGATGAAACCATCACTAAAAAATGGAGCTACAGCAGTTCTAACAAATATATAGAGTCGTCATTTTACAAAGCCATAGTATTTACTCCTCGCTTCCACTTGCTTGAGGGAGAATACGATCTCAATTTCTCGGCCAGGTCTTTTAACGGACAAAACCCATCAAACATGGCTATTTTCCTTGCCACTGACACTAAGGCATCAGTTGATCCGGCTGAGTTGGAGATCGAAACACTTGACACCGAGAAACCAAGCACTATTCTTATTTCGAACAGACAATACGCAAGCGGCCTCATGGTGGAATATACCGACCAATTCAATGTTGACACTGAAGGTGATTATCTCATCGGATTCCAACACAATCCCGACAAAAGCTACAACTTACCCGAGATAATGCTGACCAACGTCAGCCTGTCTTTGAAAAGCACTACCGGAGTAGAAAATGTATCTACCGGTAACCGCGGCCTGGCATACGATATCGCAGCCGACTCACTCATCGCACCCGAAGGCGCATCTGTTGCTATTTACCGCATGGACGGATCTCTCGTCTTCTCTTGCATATCATCAGGCAATATATCTGTTTCTAATCTATCACACGGCATTTATGTGGTACGAGTAGGAACCGACACTCTCAAATTCATTAAGTAATCCCAACCAGAGGGAGGGTGTCGTTTTCCCGACACCCTCCCTATTTATACAAAACATAACTGAAACATGAAAAATCATAAGCGAATATTTCTCGCAATCCCCATGGCTATGGTCATGTCATTAGCCATGGCTCAATATCCCGCAATACGCGTCGCCGAACATACCGGAGGCCCAATAGCCGCAAATCAGTCAATAAAAGTAAACACCCGCGGAGTATTGTCAGCGCCGCTAAGTGTCGACGGCCCCAAAGCCTCATTCACAATACGTGGAGCCGATGTAGAACAAGCAGCATGGACTGAGGACTTCGAATCCTCGGCAACCATTCCTGTCGGCTGGGACACCGAAAAGAAAAGCCATACAGCATGGA
This sequence comes from Bacteroidales bacterium, assembly GCA_029218425.1. Classification (GTDB taxonomy): domain Bacteria; phylum Bacteroidota; class Bacteroidia; order Bacteroidales; family Muribaculaceae; genus JAGBWK01. Next base: position 11,781 of record JAQXRH010000052.1, read on the forward strand.
GCCTGAAGAAACCTAACAGCTCCTACAGCACTGCCGATAATAGCCGCGCATTGTATGTCGAAGGTGATTATCGCGCATATAATCGCGAAATTTCATCGGCGACAACATCATCATTAGAAGTGCCTGACGAGGCCATGCTCCGCGCGTATATCTACTATTCCATCAACTACGATGATTACTGCCGCTTAATAATAAGTGCATCGACCGACGATTTTGAGAACGACATCACCGAGCTGTGGAACAGCAAGAACGGCGACGGCGACAACACTGCCCACTGGCATTCCGTAGAAGCCTCTCTTGCAAAATATGCCGGCAAGACGGTCAAACTACGTTTCACCTACTCATGGGGCGCCAATGATGAAGGTTTCAAGGTAGGCGGTTACTTGGGCGATTTCTATATCGATGGCATTACAGTCACCGCTCCCGGTTCCATTGATGGAATAAGCGTAGCTACCGGCGAGACCATCGACTTTGTCGACACTTCGACTGGCAACGGCATCAAGTCATGGGAATGGTCATTCCCCGGAGCCACCCCGTCGGCCTCAAAAGAAAAGAATCCCACAGTTTACTATACCATTGACGGCAAATATGACGTCAGCCTCACTGTGACCGACGCTGACGGAAATGTATCTACCGCTACAATGCCGTCATTCGTAACCGTGACAGGCACAGCTCCCACAGCCCAAATGTCAATTTCCAACAGCTTCAGATATCTGGCTACTCTTAACCCTATGGTAGCGCCATTGGCCGATATCACTTTCACCGACACTTCTGAAGGATATCCCACCGACTTCTCTTGGACTTTCTCCAAATACAATGACATCACCGGCCAGCATATTGTATCTCATAAGGCTGAGGGAGCCGAGGCTGTAAACTCATTCGAATATCTCCACAATTGGGTAATAGAGCACGAGGTATCCAACATGCACGGCACTTCTAAAGCCACAGAAACTGTCAGCGCGGAATATTCCGGCAATATTACCAACTTCATGCACGGCGACCATGCCACTACCTTCGATCTTGAGGGATATGGAACATTCCCAGGCAACAACAAGATGAAGATTACAAAATATGCCGAAAAATTCTCCAAGCCAACTGCTCCGATCATGATTGATGGTGTCAACGTATATTTCGCAACTGCATCAGCCGAACAACTCGCCGACCAGATAACCAATATTGGAGTGCATCTTTGTAGCAGCGAGAATGGTATCCCGGGCAAACCTATCGTCTCTTGGTGGTGGCAGATAAGCGACCTGGATGCTTCTTCCGACCTTTCGGTTAGCACCTGGTTCCCGTTCCCCGAGCTTCCGGTTGTCGACGACGAATTTTTCATTGTCATTGACGGATTCGCCGACCTCTATGACGACACTGACGTGTCAATCTATATGGCCGACTTCCGCGACTCCCACAACACCACCTACATGTTCAAGGACAATAAATGGGTAGACGTAAGCACATATTTCCCCGCCGGGAAAAACCATACTTCATTGCTTGTGTTGCCCTCTGTGAGCCATTCTGTGATAGCCTCGGCAACCGGTGCCGAACCCCTCTTGGTCTTTGACGAAAATGGCGGAAACAAGGAATTCGATCTGTTCTCATTCTTAGGATACAAGACCCCAGTAGAATCGAGCGCCGACTGGTGCAGGGTGATAAGCAGCCCCAACGGCCTTACGGTTGACACTCTCATCATCGAGTGCGACCCCCTCTCCGACGGAGTAACGGAACGCGAGGCTACTATTACACCCACCGACGGCTATTCTGTTTATCCGATCACTATCCGCCAGACCCAAAAAAGCGGCATCACGGATGCAGTGACCGATAGCGACACGCAGTTTATTGTCGACGGTCTTGAAATACATGCTGCCGATGCGGCCACCGTGACTCTTTATACCATACAGGGTCAACAGCTGTCGTCCGGCACTACAGTAACAGCTCCTGCACCTGGATTATACATAGCTACATCCGGAAGCAAAGCCGTCAAGATATTGCTTAAGAATGATTAAATAAGAATAAAGCTTTGGGTCGTCGGTCATTATCAATAAGGATAGCGTTGCGCTATTTGTTTTCGCGCAAGAGCCATGCAGCGGTCAACGTGTTGTCGTATATATCGATGGCAGGGGTAGCCATAGCCGCGGCGGCGATGGTGATAGTGCTGTCGGTGTTCAACGGATTTTCGGAGTTTACGGCGCAAAAGATATCGCGGTTCAATGCCCCGCTTGTGGTTACGCCGGTGGAAGGGAAATTGATAGGAGAAGCCGACTCGCTGTCGGCCGTGATAACATCGATAGCGGGAGTGTCGGGCGCCACGCCGACAATAACCGAACGGGCATTTGCCGTAGCCGGCGACCGGCAGGCGCCGTTGGTGATGTGCGGCATATCTCCCGGAGGAGTCACAGCCCAGTCGCTACCGGGAGTCACCATCGACGGCACGTCGGTATTGGTGTATGACGACGAAGAGATGCCCAACACGGCCATATCGTCGATAGGAGTAGCAAACACGCTTAGGGCATTTCCGTCGCTGCCCGTCGACGTGAAGATATACGAGCCACGCCGGCAAAGGCGGGTAAATCCCGCCAACCCCACGGCGGCTTTCCGTTGCGACTCAGTGGTCATCACGGCCGTATACCGCATTGACCAGAACGAGATGGACAACGACTACCTCTTCGTGCCGTTGCAGTTTGCGCGCAATCTATTGGGCTACACCACAGAGGCCAGTGCCATAGAAATAGGTTTGGAGCCCGGCGCCGACGTAGAAGCAGTGAGAAGCGCCATCGTGCGACAGATAGGCGACGGTTACGAGGTAGCCGACCGCATAGAGCAGCAGCAAGATGCGTTCAGGATGATAAATGTGGAGAAATGGATAACGTTGCTTATGCTGACCTTCATACTCATCGTAGCGACATTCAACGTGCTTTCAATAATGTCGATAATGATAATCGAGAAACGGGGGAACAGTGCCATATTGTTGGCTATGGGAGCCACGCCGGACAGCATAGCCGCAATCTACGGGATGCTGAGCATGCTAATAACCGCGATAGGGGGGATATTCGGTATCATCGTAGGGGTGATACTCTCGCTATTGCAGCAATGTTTCGGATTCATAAAGCTGATGGCCGATGACCCCACGCAGCTATCCATCGAAGCGTATCCGGTAAGCGTATCGGCAAGCGACATCGCCATAGTGGCGAGTGTGATACTCGGCATCGGACTTCTCACGGCCCTCGTCACGCGCTACTTGCTGCGCGACAAGTCTGCCCGCTGAAACAAGCGACACATTCTTCTCTATCCATTCAAGGCCGACGCCGAGAGCAAGTCGTAGAGCGGCTTGTCGATAAGCTGCATAGGGATGGTGACGAAGTCGCGCTGGAGGGCACGGGGATGGGGCAGCGAGAGCGTAGGAGAATCAACGTGGAGCAGTTGCCACGAGGCGCAATTGGGTGGGGCGATACCGTCGTCGGGGGGAGCGACAGCGGGGAGCACCTTGCATATCGCGATGATGTCGATGTCGATAATGCGGTCGATGTAGGCGCCCGAGGCGTCGCGGTGGGAAGCTGAGGATATAGAACGCTGGATGCGTTGGGTGGCTTGAAGAAGCAGTTCCGGGTCGAGCACGCAATCGAGACTCATGCCCACGTTGATGAACTCGTTGGATGAAACGAAGCCCCAGGGGGATGAGAGAAAGGGGTCGGACACGGCAATGGAAGAGGGAACAGAAGCGAGCTGCCGCAAAGAAGAGACAGCTCGCTTTATATTTTCCAAACGGTCGCCGAGGTTGCTTCCTATGTTGAGGTGGACATGGTACATAGCAACCGTAGAAAAGAGTTATCAACCGCCGATTAGAGCGAGCGGTTGACTTCGACTTCGATGAAACCTTCGATAAGGTCGCCGACCTTAATGTCGTTGTAGCCGACGATAGAGATACCGCAATCGTAGCCCGAAACGACTTCCTTGACATCGTCCTTGAAACGTTTGAGGGAGCCGAGGTCGCCGGTGTAGCGCACGATACCGTCGCGGATGAGGCGCAGCTTGCAACCGCGTTTGATGCGTCCTTCACGCACGAGAGCGCCGGCGATGGTACCCACTTTGGAAATGTGGTAAGTTTCCATGACTTCGGCGGTACCGGTGATTTCCTCCTTGATTTCCGGGGCGAGCATACCAGCCATAGCGTCCTTGACCTCCTCGATGGCTTGGTAGATGACCGAATAGAGGCGCATTTCGACGCCTTCGCGTTCGGCGGCACGACGAGCTGCCTGCGACGGGCGCACTTGGAAGCCGATGATGATTGCATCGGAAGCAGCGGCGAGCGTCACATCGCTTTCAGAGATTTCACCGACAGCCTTGTGGAGCACATTGACCTGAATTTCGTCGGTCGACAATTTGATGAGGGAGTCGGAAAGAGCTTCGATAGAGCCGTCGACGTCGCCCTTGACGATGATGTTGAGTTCCTGGAAGTTGCCGATAGCGCGGCGGCGGCCGATGTCCTCGAGAGTAAGGATCTTCTTGGTGCGCAGGCCGAGTTCGCGTTGCAACTGTTCGCGCTTGTTGGCGATTTCGCGGGCTTCCTGTTCGGAGTCCATGACGTTGAAAGTGTCGCCGGCAGTAGGAGCGCCGTTCAATCCGAGGATAAGCGCGGGTTCGGCCGGGCCAGCCTCGTTGATACGCTGGTTGCGTTCGTTGAACATGGCCTTGACCTTACCGAAGTGAGTGCCAGCGAGGATAATGTCGCCTACGCGCAACGTACCGTTTTGCACGAGGACGGTTGCGACGTAACCGCGGCCCTTGTCGAGCGACGATTCGATAATCGAGCCGACAGCCTTACGGTTGGGGTTGGCGCGGAGTTCAAGCATTTCGGCTTCGAGGAGCACTTTTTCCATGAGCTCCTCAACGCCAATACCTTTTTTGGCAGAGATATCTTGTGATTGGTATTTACCTCCCCATTCCTCGACGAGGTAATTCATGTTGGCGAGTTCCTCTTTGATTTTGTCGGGATTGGCAGTAGGTTTATCAATCTTGTTGATAGCGAAAACGATAGGCACTCCGGCAGCCGAAGCGTGGTTGATAGCTTCGATGGTTTGCGGCATGACATTGTCGTCGGCAGCGACGATGATGATACAGAGGTCGGTGACCTTAGCGCCGCGGGCACGCATAGCGGTGAAAGCCTCGTGACCCGGGGTGTCGAGGAAAGTGATATGACGACCATCCTTAAGGGTGACGTTGTAAGCGCCGATATGCTGGGTGATACCACCGGCCTCACCGGCGATTACGTTGGCCGAACGAATATAGTCGAGCAAAGAAGTCTTACCATGGTCCACGTGGCCCATTACGGTAACGATAGGGGGACGTGCCATCAGATCGTCTTCGGAGTCGTCCTCCTGGTGGATAGCTTCGACCACTTCGGCAGAGACGTATTCGGTTTGGAAGCCGAATTCCTCGGCTACGATATTGATAGTCTCGGCGTCGAGGCGCTGGTTGATAGAGACCATCACGCCGATGTTCATACAGGTGGCGATGACCTGGTTGATGGGCACATCCATCATCGAAGCGAGGTCGTTGGCGGTAACGAATTCGGTGAGCTTAAGCGTACGGCTCTCCATGTCGGCCATTTCGGCGGCTTCACGTTCGCGGTTGGCGAAAGCTTCGCGTTTTTCCTTACGCCATTTAGCGGCCTTCTTTTGGCCTTTGTCTTTGGCGGTGAGTCGAGCGAGAGTTTCTTTAACCTGCTTTTGAACGTCCTCTTCGTTGATTTCGACGTGTTGCTGACGTTTAGCCTTGTTACCTTTATCGCGGCGAGGCGCGTTGGCGGCATTGTCGCGAGCGGGCTGGTTGCCACCGCGACCGGCGCCACGGACATCGTTGGTAGATTGGATTTTTTCGATATCGATTTTCTCTTTGCCGATGCGGCGGCGTTTTTTGCGTTCGGACTGACCGGCAGCGGTGGCGGAGGTAGCGGTAGCGGCAGCGGCACGCTGGTTGCGCTCGTTGCGACGTTCCTCCTTGCTTTTCTTTTTGGGGCGGGTCGACTGGTTGAGCGACGACAGGTCGATTTTACCGATAACGTTGACTTTGGGAACATCGGCCGACGTAGCGAGGGTGAAAATTTCCTCCTCGTCCGATTCTGATTTTGCGTCGTTAACCACCGGAGCGGCATTTGAGATTACTTCGGGCTGTTTGGGAGCCGGGGCGGCGGGTTTTGCCTCTTCCTTTTTCTCCTCCTTAACCGGGGCGGCCTGCGCGGCTGGTGCGGCCGGAGCTACAGGTTGCTCCGCTTTAGGCTGGGGAGCAGGGGCTGTCGAAGCGGGTTCTTCCTTAGGCTGAACAGGCTTAGGTTCTGGTTTGGGCTTGTCAACGGGCTTGTCGGCAGGTTTGTCGGCAGGCTTCACCTCTTTGACAGGCTCGGGAGCCACCTCCTTGGCCGGTTGTGGCGCGGGAGCGCTCTTTACCACATTGCCATTGGCGTCGATTTCCAATTTACCGATAACCTTAGGGCCCGAGACGGTTGTTTCGATATGTTCGGGTTGTTTTTTCGGTTCGGCAACGGGTTCGTGGTCTTTGTTAACTTTATTATTTGACAAGAAGGCTGTTTTTTTCGCTTTGTGGGCACCGTCAGTATCAAATTCGTCGATTAAGAGGTCGACGATATTGTCCTCAATACGTGTATTGGGGTTGTCGTCGATCTCGATATTTTTCTTGCGAAGAAATTCAACGGCGGTCGACACCGCGATGTTGAGTTCGTTTGCTATTTTACTAATTCTTGTTCTTGCCATTTATAAAGTATAAAAAGTTAGAATTTAGAGCGGAGAGTGGAGAGTGGGGAGCGGAGAGGGCAACTATCGCCGTCAAAGGGGATAGTTATTCGGGGTCGTTTTCAAACTCGGCATTGAGGATTTCGAGCACCTGGTCGACGGTGACTTCCTCGAGGTCGGTCTTATCCAAGATTTCTTGACGAGGAGCGTTGAGGACGCTTTTGGCGGTAACCCAGCCATTGTCCTTGAGGGTGTCGATAACCCAGCCGTCGATATCGTTTTTAAATTCGTCGAGGTAAACGTCGTCGTCGTAAACTTCTTCGGAGTCGCGGTATACGTCGATAATGTAGCCGGTGAGCTTGGAAGCGAGTTTGATGTTCAAGCCGCCCTTACCGATAGCGAGAGAGACCTCCTCGGAGCGGAGGAACACTTCGGCTTTCTTGTTTTCCTCGTCGAGTACAATCGAAGAAATCTTGGCGGGGCTAAGGGCACGCTGGATGAAGAGGGAGGGGTTGGAAGTGTAGTTGATGACGTCGATATTCTCGTTACGCAATTCACGCACGATGCCATGAATACGGGAGCCTTTTACGCCAACGCAAGCGCCAACGGGGTCGATACGGTCGTCGTAGCTTTCAACAGCGATTTTGGCGCGTTCGCCCGGGATGCGGGCCACGGCACGAATGTTGATAAGGCCGTCGTGTATCTCGGGCACTTCAAGCTCGAACAAGCGGCGGAGGAAGTTTTCGCTGGTACGCGAAACGGTAATCTTGGGGTTATTGTTTTTGTTGTCGACTTTGAGGACCACGGCGCGGATAGTCTCGCCCTTGCGGAAGAAGTCGCCGGGGATTGATTCGGTCTTTGGCAGCAGGAGCTCGTTTTTGTCGTCGTCGAGGAGCAAAGTCTCGCGCGACCAAGTCTGGTACACCTCGCCGGTGACGAGTTCGCCTTCAAGGTCTTTGAATTTGTTGTAAATAGCCTCTTTCTGAAGCTCGAGAATTTTAGACTGGAGAGTCTGGCGCAGATTGAGGATGGCTCGGCGGCCGAAAGCAGCGAAGATAATCTCCTTGGTGTGCTCCTCGCCTATTTCCACTTCGGGGTCGTTGTCGGCGCGAGCATCGGAAAGCGAAATCTGCAGGTTGGGGTTTTCGACGGCGCCGTCTTCCACCACTTCGAGGTTTTGGAATATCTGCACGTCGCCCTTGTCGGGATTCATGATGACATCGAAGTTTTCATCGGTGCCAAACTGCTTGGCAAGCACACTGCGAAATGACTCTTCAAGCACGCGTATCATAGTCGCCTTGTCGATATTCTTCAGGTCTTTAAACTCGGCAAAACGCTCGACCATATTTTCTGATTCCTCTTTCTTGGCCATAGTTGTAAATTTTCGGTTGGGGGAATTGTTATTATTAAATGTTAGTGTAACGGGTAGCCGGAAGTTGACCCGGCTGCGATATGTATGTTATTTGAATTGAATGACGTATTTGGCGCTTTTGACATTGTCAAAGGCAATGGTGTGGGCTACAGGCTCGATGACCGGGCGCTTGGCTCCTTCGTGCTTCACTTTGGTGGGCACTTCGATTGTGAAGTCGTCGGCGTCGACCGCTATTAGCGTGCCTTGCTTCTTTTGGCCGTCGCGGGTGAGCACTTCAATCTCGTTGCCGAGGTTCTTGAGATACTGAGCCTTGACCTTGAAAGGCGAGGTCAGACCGGCAGAACCGACTTCGAGCTCGTAGTCGTCGACATCACGGTCGAACGCCGCCTCTATCTTGCGGGTCACAGCGGCACACGCGTCGATATCCATGCCCGTTTCCGAGTCAAGCTCCACCACGATGCGGTTGTCGGGGCTTACTGTGATATCCACGATAAACATGTCGCTACCCTTGATGGCATCTTCCACTACGGCTGTCAATGCGGCTTTATCAATCATAATTATTTTTTTTAAATTATATCAACAAAATGGAGGAAGCTCCTGCCTCCTCCACGTCTGCACTACAAAAGTAGCAATTTTGCCCCAATAGTTATGTATAGAGCCTCAAGTAATTAGATATATTTAATATTTCGCCTATAAATTTTAATATTATTTAACCATAAATTAATCTACATCGCTGCCAAATCCTCGCAAACAAAGCAGCCGGCACAGGCAGTCACATTTTTATTTTGCATTTTGTCATTTAAACATTATCTTTGCCTTTAGCATAACAAGACGACAAATGAGAATAGTCATTCAACGCGTGAAACGCGCATCGGTCACAGTAGCCCCCGACTATTACCGCGAGATATCGGCAGGGTTGATGATACTTGTGGGCATAGAAAAGGGGGACACGCCCGACGATGCCGAATACCTTGCGCGCAAGACGTCGGCCCTGCGCATCTTCGACGACGACGCCGGAGTGATGAACCGCTCAGTAGTCGATGTGGATGGCGAGCTGCTGGCAATCAGCCAGTTCACCCTCCTTGCCTCCACACGCAAAGGCAACCGACCGAGCTACATACGTTCGGCAGGCGGCGACGAGGCACGCGGCCTCTACGACACCTACTGCAGCCGGCTCGCCGAGATAGCCAACCGCCCGGTGTCGAAAGGCATATTTGGCGCCAACATGGCCGTAGAGCTCATCAACGACGGCCCCGTCACCATAATCATCGACTCAAAACTCTGCGAATGAACGAAACCGACGACATCACCATAGCCCGTCTGCAACGCATTGTCGACGAATGGATTACCGGCATAGGCCACGGCTACTTCTCCCCGCTCACCAACATGGCCATCCTTGCCGAGGAGACCGGCGAAGTGGCCCGGCAGATGTCGCGCCTCTACGGCGACCAGTCGTTTAAAGCTGGCGAAGCGCCCAACCTCGCCGACGAGCTTGCCGACGTGATGTGGGTAGTGACGGCTATTGCCAACCAGACCGGCGTAGACCTCACCGAAGCCATCAAGCGCAACCTGCAAAAGAAAACCACCCGCGACCTCCACCGCCACGAGCACCGCACCATGCCGCCGCAGCAAACGAGCACCGACAACCTCGAAACAACATAACAAAATATAGCTCAAACTATTAACAAATAAAATACAATACTACTATGCCCGACAAGCAACATGAAGCCATAGCATCGTTCGCCCCCATAGGCGACGACAACGCCGTAAAAGCAGCCGTTGAAAAAATCATCGCGGAACATTTCGCCGAAAACAACACTGCCGACGTGCACAAATTCCTCTTCAACACCATCGACCTCACCACGCTCAAGTCGACCGACTCGCCACGCTCGGTGGCCGATTTCGTAGAACGTGTCAACGCCTTCGACGAGCAACACCCCGAGCTTGACAACGTAGCCGCGATATGCGTCTACCCCAACTTCGCCCAGGTGGTTCGCACCGTCTTAGACGTCAGCGCCGTCAACATAGCCTGCGTTTCAGGCGGCTTCCCCTCGTCGCAGACGTTCCCCGAAGTCAAAGTGGCCGAAACGGCTCTCGCCGTTGAAGGTGGCGCCGACGAAATCGACATCGTCATAAACCTCGGCAACTTCTTCGACGAAGACTACGAAGAAGTCACCGACGAAATAGAGGAGATAAAGCACTCTTGCCGCGACGCCCGCCTCAAAGTAATCCTCGAGACCGGCGCGCTAAAAACTGCCGAAAACATCCAGAAAGCGTCAATCCTGGCAATGTACTCCGGCGCCGACTTCCTCAAGACGTCAACCGGGAAGGAATACCCCGGCGCAACGCTCGAAGCAGCCTACGTCATGGCCAAATGCATCAAGGAATACTACGAGAAAACCGGCAACAAAGTGGGTTTCAAAGCCTCAGGCGGCGTAGCCACCACCGAAGAAGCCGTGAAATACTACACCATCATCAAAGAGGTGCTCGGCAAAGAATGGCTCACCAACGAATACTTCCGCATCGGCGCCTCACGCCTGGCCAACAACCTCCTCAGCGACATCCTCGGCGAAGAAACCAAGTTCTTCTGATTGGCAACATCGCGTAGCAGATGATACAACAATAAAGGCGGCATGTCAAACGCAATGTTTTGGCATGCCGCCTTACTATTTTGCGCCCTGATGGCGAAAGCGTTACAGCAATATCCATAGGCGAGGCATCGAGGCACGCACCGCCAACTTTAGCCACGGGGCACCAGTCGGAGGCCACAGCTACCGCCATGGCCTACCCCACCGACGCCTCGGCCGTCGCCATGGCCCATTTCCCAAAAATACTAAAAAAGCGCCTCCGACGACAAGTTTTGGCTATAATACAAATTTTTTTCATTAATTTCGCACAGCAATTCCTCTCTTCCACCATTTTTTATCACATAATATAACATAAAACAACCTCCTATGGAAGAAAGCAAGAACATCAAGATAGGTATCACGCACGGCGATATCAATGGCATAGGCTATGAGGTGATACTCAAAATGCTCGACGACAACCGCATGCTCGAGCTATGCACCCCCGTGGTCTACGGCTCGGCCAAAATAGCGTCGTACTACCGCAAAGCTCTCAACCTGCAGCAACAGCAGGTGAACCAAATCAAGGACGTAGACGAGGCGCGCGACGGCGTTATTAATATAATTAATGTAGTGGGCGAAGATTGCAAAGTCGAACCGGGGCAAAGCACCAGGGAAGCTGGCGAAGCCGCTTTCGCCGCCCTCGAACGCGCCGTCCTCGACGTGCGCGAAGGCAAACTGGATGCCATAGTCACCGCGCCCATCAACAAGGACAACATACAGAGCGAGCTGTTCACATTCCCCGGGCACACCGAATATCTCGAAGCCTCGGTAGGCGGCAAAGCGCTCATGATACTCTTCAACCGCGACATACGCGTGGCCCTCGTCACCACCCACCTGCCCATCGCCAAGATTGCCGAAGCCATCACCACCGACCGGATAGTCGAGAAATTGGCCACATTCCGCGACTCGCTCACCAGCGACTTCGCCATAGTGCACCCGCGCATCGCCGTGCTCGCCCTCAATCCCCACGCCGGCGAAAACGGTCTCCTCGGCAGCGAAGAGCAGAAGGTCATAATCCCGGCCATACAGGCGGCCGCCGAGAAAGGCATATCATGCTACGGCCCCTACGCCGCCGACGGCTTCTTCGGCGCCGGGCTTTTCCGCCATTTCGACGGCATCCTCGCCATGTACCACGACCAGGGGCTCGCGCCGTTCAAAACCATGGCCATGGACAGCGGCGTCAACTTCACCGCCGGCCTCCCGATAGTGCGCACATCGCCCGACCACGGCACCGGCTACGACATAGCATGCCAAGGCAAAGCATCCGAGCAATCGATGCGCGAGGCGCTCTACGCCGCCATCGACATAGCCCGCAACCGCCTCCGCTACGCCGAAATGACCGCCAACCCACTGCGCCGCCAATACTTCGACAAATCGAAAGACAACGTAGTGCTCGACCTCTCAAAAGAATAACACCCGCGCCACCGTCGCCAGCCATGCCAGCGTCGTCTTGGACTGACGCCCGACGCGCCACCGTCGGCTTGGCTCGACCATTTTCAAAATTGCGGCTAAAATAAAACTACCCAATTATTGCTTATTTTTAATATTATTCGTATATTTGCAAGCTGAAAAACAGCCCCCTATGGGCCTTATTTCAACACCACGGTAGTAGCTGGGAAGTGCTCCGCACCTTGTCAGTTACATATTCTATTGATAGGAAATAATTAATAATCAGTTAAATATAACAAAATCAACACATGCAAAGCAAAGGAACTTTAGGGAGTATTATCGCCGGAGTCATTGCCATCTTTCTGGTGCTAATCTGCTTGTTCTACCTCTCGTTTACGTTGGTTTCCAACAAAGAGATGAGCAACGCCGAACAGTACGCCACTGAAAAAGTTGGTCCGGAAGTTAAAAATCCCCAGGAATTCGCTAAAGCCAAAGCTGAGTACCTCACTTCTATCAAGAACGAAAGCGTGTGGCTCGGCTACACTTTCAGCGATGTACAAAAATGGAGCATCGGCCTTGGTCTTGACCTTAAAGGCGGTATGAGCGTTCTGCTCCAAGTTTCGCTCCACGACCTCATCACTTCCATGAAAGACGGCGCTCCCGACGACGACTTCAACAACGCTCTCGCAGTCGCCGACAAAGCCCAAAAAGACTGGATGGATGGCAACGGCCCTGAAATCGACTACGTAGCTATGTTCTACGACGAATACCGCAAGCTGGCTCCCAACGCCAACCTCGGCAAGGTGTTCGTGGTCGACGGTATCAAATCCAACTCAAGCCGCGAAGAGATCATCTCCATCCTCAAGAAAGAAATCAAAGACCGCGTAGACAACTCCGCTACCAACGTCCTCCGCTCTCGTATCGACGCCTACGGTGTCGTTTCGCCCAACATCCAAGTCCTCCAGGGCAAAGACGGGCAGATACTCCTCGAGCTCCCGGGAGTTAAGGACAAAGACGATATGCTCAACCTCCTCCAGCGTCAGGCCAAGCTGCAATTCTTCATCACCTACAAGTCGGATTTCGGCACCACAGTGCGTTCGGCACTCGCCAAAATCGACGACGCTACCGACAAGCAGGTGAGCAAATTGTCGCACAACCTCATCTACAAGAAAGATGCCCGCGGCCGCGTCACCAACGAGATCGACTCCGTAGTTAACGGCTTGCACATGTACAACCCCATCATCGGTTACTACATGCCCAAGGATACTGCTACCGTTGGTAACATACTCCGCGCTCCGCAATATGCCCAGTTCCGCCCCGAAGGCATCCAGTTCCGCTGGGCTCACATCCCCGAAAAGCATAACAAAGCTGAATACTACGCCCTCTATGCCCTCAAGTCCAACAAGGGTCTGCCCGCCATGAACGGCGACCACGTGGTCAACGCTCGTGCCGACTTCGACGCCAACCACAACCAGCAGGTCGTTTCGATGGACATGGACAGCGAAGGCGCTAAAGACTGGGCTCGCGTGACCGGTGAAAATATCGAATGGCCCGTAGCTATCGTCCTCGACGACGAAGTATATTCCGCACCTCGCGTCAACGACAAAATCACTGGCGGAAGCTCGCAAATCACTGGTAACTTCGACGTACAGGAGGCTCAAAACCTTGCCAACGTGCTCAAGAGCGGTAAAATGACCGCCCGCGTCGACCCCATCCAGACCGAAGTAATCGGCCCGTCGCTCGGCAAACAAGCCATCGACAGCGGCATCGTTTCGTTCATCGTAGCTCTCGTCCTCCTTATGATTTTGATGATCAGCTACTATGGCGTTATCCCCGGCCTCGTTGCCAACCTCGGATTGGTGCTCAACCTGTTCTTCACCTTCGGTATCCTCGCATCATTCCAGGCCGTGCTTACGCTTTCGGGTATCGCCGGTATCGTCCTCGCACTCGGTATGGCTGTCGACGCCAACGTGCTCATCTTCGAGCGTACTAAGGAAGAACTTCGCGCCGGCAAGAACGCACGCACAGCAATCGCCGACGGTTACTCCAACGCGTTCTCAGCTATCTTCGACTCCAACTTGACATCAATCATCACGGGCGTAATCCTCCTGATGTATGGTACCGGTCCTATCAAGGGCTTCGCTACCACGCTTATCATCGGTATCGCTTGCTCGTTCTTCACTGCAGTATATCTCACTCGCATCGTCTTCATCATCGGTGCCAAGAGCCGTCCCTTCGAACGCCTCACCTTCACTACTGCCCTGTCGCGCAAGATGTTTGACAACACGAAAGTCAACTTCCTTGGCAAACGCAAAGCCAGCTTCATCGCTGTCGGTGCAGTCATCGCCATCGTAGTTGTTTCGCTCGTCACCCGTGGTCTTAACCAAGGCATCGACTTCTCTGGTGGTCGCAACTACGTGGTAATGCTCGACAAAGTAACCGAGACGCCCGACAAGCTCCAGGAACGCCTTGCTCCGCTCTTCGACGGCTCGCAAGTGTCAGTAATCAAGATTGAAGGCGCCAACCAGGTGCGTATCTCTACCAACTACATGATAAGCGAACCCGACTCCGTGGCCGAAAACGCTATCGTGGGCAAACTCTTCAGCGCCCTCCAGCCCAACCTCAAAGACGGAATGGGGCTTAAAGAGTTCACCACCACCGACCAAAGCCAAGGTATCGTATCATCGCAGAAAGTTGGGCCTACTGTTGCCGACGACATGCGCAACAAAGCCTACGTAGCCGTGACCCTTTCGCTCATCGCTATGTTCCTCTACATCTTGCTGCGTTTCCGCAACATAGCCTTCTCGTTGGGTGCTTTGGCAGCCGTTGTCTTCACAGCATTCACTATCATCGGATTCTACTCGCTGTTCTGGGGCGTTCTTCCGTTCGCCATGGAAATCGACCAGACATTCATCGCGGCTATACTGACCGTAATCGGTTACCAGATCAACGACACCGTGGTGGTATTCGACCGTGTGCGTGAAAACACAGCCCTCTATCCCAAGAAAGATTTCTTTGATGTAATCAACTCTTCAATCAACTCTACGTTGGGCCGTACGATAATGACTTCAGGCTCTACCCTGTTGGTATTGTTGAGCATCTTCTTCCTTGGCGCCGAATCGCTCCGCAGCTTCATCTTCGCTATGATATGCGGTGTCATTATCGGTACCTGCGCTACAATCTTCATCGCCGCCCCCGTCGCCTACATCACCGACGGCCGCCGCAAAAAGAAAGCAGCCAACAACGCTGCCGCCGCAGCTACAGCCGCTAAATAAGCGCACCCACACTACACGACGACTATCAATAGTCAAGATATCACTCGAAAAGGTCACGCTCGCAAGCGTGACCTTTTTTTTCATTCTACCTCGTGAGCTTCAAAAAATTTTGTATATTTACGCATCGAATTTTAATTACTACCACACATGAGCGCCCAACTGAAAATCTTCTGCAAAAACATCAACCGCTATATACCTTTCTCCGGTGGCGAAACCCTCTCCGAAATCTACTCCCGCCTATCGCCTGAAATACCTTTCACCCCGATATGCGCACGCGTCAACAACAAAACCGAAGACCTACAATACCCCGTCTTCGCCCCCAAGCAAGTGGAATTCCTCCCCGTCACTTCCCCCTCGGGCATGCGCGTCTACACCCGCTCCCTCTGCATGATGCTATATAGGGCAGTAGTGCAGTGCTTCCCAGGATGCCGCCTCAACATATGCCACTCCATTTCCAAAGGCTACTACTGCCGCTTGGACAACGTCGCCGTCACCGACAACGTCGTAGCCCAGCTCCGCGACGCAATGAACCAATTAGTGGAACGCGACATACCCTTCGAACGCAAAGAACGCCTCACCGCCGATGTCAAAGAGATGTTCCGCCGTCAAGGCCTCGACGACAAAGTGCGGCTCCTCGACACCATCCACGAACTCTACACCGTCTACTATCGTCTCGACGGAGTTGTCGACTCTTTCTACGGCAACCTCGCCCCATCCACCCGTTTCCTCCGCACTTTCGACCTCCAAAAATACCACGACGGCTTCCTCCTCCTCGGCTGCGATGCCGCCAACCCCGACCGCCCGGCTACGCCTATCACCCAGGAGAAAATGTTCAACGCATTCACCGAATACGTCGACTTCAACAACATCATCGGAATAAGAAACGTAGGCGAACTCAACAAATCAACCGAGGCCAACCAATCGGCTCAGCTCATCAACGTGGCCGAAGCGCTCCACGACAAGAAAATAGCTTCCATAGCCGACGAAATAGCCCGCCGCTACGAGCAAGGCGGCGCCCGCGTGGTCCTCATCGCAGGCCCTTCGTCGTCGGGCAAAACCACTTTCACCAAGCGCCTCGCCATCTACCTCCTCACCAATCTCCTCCGGCCCAAAATGATTTCGCTCGACAACTACTTCGTCGACCGCGTCCACACTCCCCGCGACGAAGATGGCGAATTTGACTACGAATCACTCTACGCCCTCGACCTCAAGCAATTCAACACCGACATCGCCCGCCTTATCGCCGGCGAGGAAGTAGAAATGCCCACTTATAGCTTCGAGACCGGCCAACGATTATACCTCGGCGACAAGCTCCAGCTCGACGACCGCTCCATACTCCTCCTCGAAGGCATTCACGGACTAAACCCCGAGCTGACCGCCCAAATCGACGACAGCATGAAGTATAAAATCTACGTCTCCGCCCTCACCACCCTAGCTATCGACGACCACAACTGGGTGCCGACAACCGACAACCGTCTCCTACGTCGCATTATCCGCGACCACAAATACCGCGGCACCTCGGCTATCGACACCATCCGCCGCTGGCCAAGCGTGCGTCGCGGCGAAGAACGTTGGATATTCCCCTTCCAGGAAAACGCCGACTCTACCTTCAATTCCTCCCTCATCTTCGAACTCGGCGTCATGCGAGAATATGGCGAAGACATACTCAAAAACTTCCCCCGCGACACCCCCGAATACGCCGAAGCCTACCGCCTGATGAAATTCCTCAGCTACTTCACCCCGATACCCGAACGCGACATCCCGCCCACTTCCCTACTCCGCGAATTCCTCGGCGGCTCCTCCTTCCACTACTAACCACCCCCACCCCGCCATCGGCGCAACCGCCAACGCCCCAGATTTACGGCGTCCATCCGCTGGCAGGGTGGTTGAAATATAGCTGTCCGCTAAACACAATGCTAAGGGTAATTCCTTATTGGTGTTTAGCGGACAGTGATGGTTTACGGTATTATCGGGTCGCAGCCTTGCATATTTCACGCTTTATGCGCGGAACCGATTTGCGCCCTGGCAGGATTTTGCGCTCTGTTACTGACTTTATGCGCGGAACCGATTTTGCTCGGCCTGCATCGGGCATCGGGCGACGGCCTACATCGGGCGACGGCCTCCTCCGGGAGGCGGTCCCATCGGGCCAAATCGGCGCTCGTTACGGTCGGCCGGCTGGTTGCCCTTGCCAAACGTGTTAAACTTATACGTGAACGATAGCATGAAGTATCGCGTCAACGCATTGTACTGCGTGTCATCGATATAGGAGGCGGTCACGCTTCGCGATATATCTTTCTTCTGCTGCAACAGGTCGTACACCTTTAGCATTATCGTAGCATTCTTGCCGGGCAAGAACTGATAGGATATCGACGCATTCCACATCCACGACTCCTGGTCATAGCCTGCTGCATAGCCGCTCGTGCCCGAATAGGTCACGTCGCTGTTGAGGATGAAGCCCAACGGCATGTACCACGTGCCATTGAAACTGCCGCCATAGCGATGCACCGTGGTCGACGACATCGACGACGCCGTGTTGTGCGTGGTCGAGAAATGATACATCGGGCGCAACTCAAGCTCCAGATTGTCGGGACGGTAGGCAAACGAGAACGACTCTGCTATCGAGAATGAATTCGACACGTTGCGCTCGCCGTTATTATACCCGAGTTGGCGGTTGAAGTTGGTGAAGATATTGTTGTTGAAGGTGAACACCTTGTTGCGCAACGGCTGGGAGAACATGTTCATCAATCGTGCATTCCATACGCCGTTGACATTTTCATAGGTGGTATAGCGTCCGCCTGTCTGGCTGTCATATAGTGTCTTCGAGATTATCGTATTTTGAGTTATTCGAGCATCCATCATCGTCATTATTGAGCGCTGCGACTCGGGATTGAACGATTGGTAGCGCAATCTAATATTGTGGTTGAACGACGGCACCAGGTCGGGATTACCTTGCACCACATTCAACGGGTTGCTGTAATCGGCCACCGGTTGCAATTGCGTCATCGATGGCTGCGAGCTACGCCCCGTGTAATCCACATTGAGCGTGGTCTGCTTGCTGAACTTATATCGGAATCGCAAAAACGGCGCATAATTCCATGTCGTTCGTGCAGGTATGCTTTTATTTGAATTACTCAAATTCGTGCTCTTGCTGCGTATGGGCACTACCGACATCCCGGCATCGAGGGTATATTTGCCGGTCACTTTCTTATACCCTACGCGTATGTCCTGCTGGAA
>JAQXRH010000053.1 GCA_029218425.1 Bacteroidales bacterium
TAAACTTGGTTCGGAAGGTCAATTGGTTGTAGTTTTAGATGCCTGTCATAGTGGAACCGCTTCACGAGGCGATGATGACCATATTCGCGGAACAAGAGAGGGCTTTACTCGGTCTGGCAAAGACTATACTCCAGATAGAACTCAAGAGACTAACGACTACTTTGCCGTGGCTTCGACAAAAGAACAATCCCCGGTTACGTTCATTGAGGCTTGTCGCTCATATCAGGTCAACCGAGAAGTTCGTGATGTTGAAACTAACACTTGGTATGGCTCATTGTCATATTACATTGCTCAGTCTATGAAAGACAACAAAATTGTCGGCTCTGATGAATGGATCGAGGCAATCAAAACCGGTATGTCTAACAATCGACGCCTCCGCAAACAAAACGTAGTCATAGAAAAATCAGAATAGGAAATGACACATAGGGCTATTTACAGGGTGCGACCCGCAAACGACTATACTCTTGATGAACTATCACATGGATATCTGTGGTTTTCTAAACCATCTGGGTTCAAAGGAGATACGAAGGATGCTAATATCGGTGCATTTGTAACGGATACTCCTGCAATTAAGCGTGGGTTCGAATATGCTCGACCAGAATTCGCATTTGAAGGATGGTATCAAGACATGAGCCATACTGGGATATGTTGTTTTACGCGAGAACTGCCGCACAAATCAAAATTAAGAAATTTTCCCGGATGTAGTTCTGGTAAAGCAGTGTGTATCGAATTCAACAGGGAAATATTGGAATCATTTTTTGAGAGACATAGACAACATCCTATTGTCCCATGTTTTCGTAAAGTAATATATTCATTGCATCCCACTAAGATTGAATCTATAGATGATTGGAGTATTCTTTGGGCTATTGGTGATGGATACAAAGAATATAAAACTATACCCGGCATCTTACATAGTCATCCGCGTGTATTCGATGAATTTCTCTACAAGCTTTTAACTCGTATTTCTTCGAGATATAAACGGCAAAAAGAAGAGCGTATAATTATAGGAGCAAGAATGGTTTCATCTTACGATACTTCGCTTTGGGGGTATAAGGTAAGTATTCCTATAGAGGCAATCGCGAAAATATACGTTTATCCCAAAGTTTCAGAAAAGTGGATTAAGGACTTAGAAGGAATAGAGCAATTGAGTGGGAAAATCGTTCTATTGTGATTTACCTATTGCAATATCGTGTATCTATAGCCCGAGATATATTTACACTCTATAAGTAATTATTTCTAAAATTGTTAATATATTTTCGTAACTTTGCAGTCTGAAATACAGGACAATGGCACAAGAATACGAAGAAATAGTACGGCAATGGTATGTCAAACTGAGGCCTGAGTTTCTTCGCCGACTGACGGCGAAGTATTCTGGCTTGTCGCTCGATGATGCCGAAAATATTTATCAAGACACGTTTATAGCAGTGCAGGAAAATCTGATGCTTGGACGCGTCAAGGAGGATACGTCATGGAGCAGCTACATTATGACTATTGGCATGAACATGGCCAGTAAGGAATGGCGTAAAATCGGCAAAACAGACTCAGCCGATGAGGGCTTTGATAACGATGAAGACGACTCCGGTTCAAAAGTAGCCCGAACGGTTGAGGAACTGTTAAAAACTCTCCCGGATGATGAAGACGAAACTCCTTTATATAAAGATCCGAAGGCTCAATCCCTTTTGGGTTACGAACTTATACATACTCCTGAACCATGTGGCTCAATCATTCGACTTTTCTACTATGAAGAGTTGTCAATGGATGAAATTGCCGAAGAAATAGGCTATAAAAATGCCACAACAGCAAAAGCAAAAAAGAGCCAGTGTATGACCGACCTGATTAAGCGTGTGACCGACGCACTTAATCGTGCCGGATTTGATGTCAAACCTAAAAAACGCAACCGCAATGGAAAGAATTGAATTGTTTGATAATTATATAAACAATCAACTCTCTGACGCGCAGCGTTCAGAGTTTGATGCGAAGTTGAAAGCTGATGAAGAATTTGCATCTGATTTTAAGGCCTATCTGTTTACGGTTGACGGAATCTGCCGAGAAGCCCATCAAGATAATTTAGACTTTGGATTGGCGATGAAAAGCCTGTCTAAGGAGAAACTGAAGGAGATAATAGGTAAGCAAGATGTCGCATTACCTGTGGCAGCATCTGCTAATAGTACATCTGAAAAGGTAAACCGGAAAGTGGTTAGATTGAGACCATGGTTGTGGCAAGCCGCTTCTTTTGATGCGTTTGTATTTGCTGATAGAGAAACCGAAGAAGTAAAACCCAGAAAGGTTAGATTCAAACCCTGGATGTGGCAAGTAGCATCAATAGCCGCTGTTGTTATCATAGCTTTTACTGTGGTATTCAATATTGAGAAAAATGCCAGATATTCGGTCGATAATGCCATCTATGCTTCTGCCGATATCAATCCCGATTTGGTTAGGGCGGGTGGAGAACCGATTGATATTTCTTCAATGAATGATGATGAGTTGAAGGCGAAATTGCCGGAATTCGCATCACTGTATAAATCAGCTTCAACGAATGATGAAATTGCGGATTATGGTTATGCTCTTGCAATGGCGTACCTACGGCTCCACAATAGAGATAAGGCGAAAGAGGTACTTGAACAACTGGTTTCCAGATTTGATGGTAATGAAGACTATGCTGAAAGCGTCAATAAATGGAAGTCTATTCTTAACCTGTTGAAATGATTAAGCGACTAACTACACTGATTATTGGATTGGTTATTGGCAGCGCATGTTTGCTTGCCAAGAATACCGCCTTGCTAATAGGGATAGGCAACTATAATACGACAACTACAGGATGGTCAGTGATACACGGCAATAACGATGTGGTTTTACTGGAAGCCAAACTTAAAGATAAGGGATTTATAGTTTCTCATTTAATTGACAACAAAGCGACAAAGGCCAATATCATGACAGCATTATCAAATCTTGTCGCTTCGGCAACTAATGGTGATGTAATGTATCTCCATTTTTCAGGCCATGGCCAACTTGTCTCTGATATGAATAATGATGAACAGGAAGAATTTGACCAATCCTTCGTATGCTATGATGCCTGTTTTTCTCCAAAATATGAGATTTCCGGCAATGGATATCGTGGTCAAAACCACTTTATTGATGATGAACTCTTCCCGTATCTCAATGAATTGAAAAAAAGGGTCGGGAAGAAAGGGAGCATTATTGTTGTATTTGACACCTGTTATAGTGGAGGTGCAGATAGAGGAGAACGAGCAGATGATCCTGATCCGGAGAGCGAGGTGGAATGGTCAGATACTACGAGAGGAACGGATGACGAGTTCAAAATAAACAGGTCAGCCGAGACATATCTTCGTGTTATAAAGAAGCCCGGAAATTATACTACTGGTGGAGGAAACATTACCATCATAAGCGCATGTGAGAGTGACAAGAAGAACTATGAATGTAGAGAGCGCCATTCGGGGCGAAAATATGGTTCGTTAAGTTTCTGCATCAGCAAAATGCTTGATAATAATATACCACTCGCACAATGGGGCGAGTATTTCACTACACGCAAATATAAATCACTTAGGATATTCCGCCCATCTCAAAATCCTGTAGTGGAAACTCATAGGTAAAAACATTAATAACCTGCATAATACGTCCATCTCGATTTCGGGGTGGACTTTTTTTATTTACCTATTTCGCTTTTGGGTATATTCTTATGTAAGATAAAAACTAAAGGATATGGTAACAAAACAAGAATTCGACCTTGCGTCAAAGTCGGCGCCGTCAAACCTAATGGCGTTTTTGCCCAAAATGATTAGCTACAAGAGCTATATTCAGAAAGCAGTTCTCGATATTGCTTCTCGACAGGAACTTCAAGATGTATGTGACAGCCGCATCAATCAAGGAATGATTGACAAGCTTTGCAAACTCGCAAAGAATGAGTGGCTGTTGTCAGGGGATGCTCAATCGCTCTACTGCGCTGCGATGTCCGTAGCTACAATCGTCAAAGAATATGACTGGGGGACTCAATATCTGGTTGGGGATGGTCTATACGAGATTGCTAAAAGAATACAAAACTCTTAAAATTCATAAAAATGGAGACAAAAAGATTCTGCTTTTCCGGAAATATACAAGGGCATCAAAAAGATTTTATTGTAAAAGCTCCAGTGGAAAACGGAGGCGTGTATACCAACAAATATTGTCCGCAGGACTTACTAACAGGAGGCGTCAGTTTTATCAAAGCTGTCAATGGTGAAGTCATAAGTGAATTTATCGCTGACTGTCAGAAGCAAGTAATCGCAATGAGTACTGCCGGCGTCAACGAAACTCGACTTGACACACACATCGCCGGACTGATGGCTGTGGTAATGGATCACCTTGCTCGATGCGGCAGGCTGATATTTGGCGACTTGCTCATCTATATGGACTGCTTTAGTCTACTGTTGGAGGCTGATGACTTCTCCGATGAGGAAATCCGAGAAATCTATCCCAGTGTAACAAGAACCATAGTGGAGCTATATCCCGACTACATCTTCAACACTTCCGACCTCTCTCCCTTCAAAGGTAGTCATTTCGACTTTGTTCTCTTTAATGTTTCACACAAATAATATAAAGCACAATGCGCAAAATTGTTCAAACTGGCATATTCAGTATTCTAACTTTGCTTTGCTCGTGTGATTTTATCGTAGATAAAACACCTTCTCTGGATACCGCAGAGACTCAGTTCATTTCCGAAACTCAGATTATGTCTGAGCAGGATGCACTCTCCAAGGAAATATTATGGTACAAAGCTCCACAAATTACCGAACGCACCTTATCACGCAAACTGACTGGAAAGGATGTTATCCATGAGATGAATATCCTTTTGAGAGAGAACGAAGAAGCTAAGCCTGATGGAAGCTTTGGGTGGACATCCTTATGGAATGAGGAGTGGATCGCTAAAGCAAAAGATTATGCAGTTCAACACCCTGACGAAGTTATCGCTGCCGAATATTATTTCACTGGTGTATTCACCAATTATAGTGCCGACAGCAAGTATTCCACAATCAGAAAGAGAATACTCTACATCTATGAACCAGTGGATCAATGGTGGGACTTCTACGTTTCTTTAAATTGATTTACCTTCGGGTGACAATCGGATATAACTATACAACGAACTAAAACCTTAGAAATAGTTATGTTTTACAACTCACTTAATTCCGACAGTATGTGGCGAATAAACAATATCGTCACTGGGTTCAAGAATTATCCGGCATACGCAACATACGATATCAAATTGTATATCTATGACCATCGAGCTGGCGTACATGCAATCGAAATCAGCAAGAACGGACTGCCGATAAATCTTTGGCTATCCTATCCCGGTGTGAATGGCGAGATAAACTCAATCGCGGCGTACGGCAATTACATACAAAGTCACTTAGAGGCTATGCGTTCAACAATGACCGTATTTGGTATGCCTGTTGAATCTGCTGAAATGGACTATTCCGGACTCTCTGACTTTATCGACATCTTTCTTAAACCATACTGAACATGTTTACTCCTCCCAAACCACGTTTTCGCGAACACTTTCGCCAAGATCTCATCAACAATTTGATGAATCGGTCCAACCAGGGAACAAAACAGCTTTATAAGCATCATGTCATCACCGAATGTGTTATGTATTCTTGCGATATGTGCCTTGAATTTCAACGCAAATCCGATGGCCTCTTGACATCTGACTGGATTGAGCACATCACACAAGAAGTCGGTGAGGCTATCAAGACCATTCTACCGAGAGATTTCAACGATTGTGATATCCGCATAGCTATAGAGAAAGTTCAACAGTTAATGCGTTTCCCCGCTTCCAATCGTCAAGAAGAAATAGATAAGTATTATAATCGTATATAATTATGGAACTTTTCAGCAAAAAGAAAAATAAGACTGTGACAGTAGAAGAGACAGTTACCACGACAACATCAACAAACACCTCAGAGGTAAAAAATGAAGAAGGCTTCGGACAAGTTGCCCCTAAAAATATCGGGAAACTCGATATGGTAATAGCGTTCGACACTACCGGGTCAATGGCTCAGTATATCGGAGCAGTGCGTAAAGAGGTGTCTGAACTTATCCCACAGCTCTTCAAAGACAATGAAGATCTCCGCCTTGGTATCGTCGCGTTTGGTGATTACTGCGATATGAACAATGCGCAAGACTTTGGGGATGCCTTTCAATGCATTGCTCCCACAGCTAACGAGAACGCACTTATCGAATTCGTTATCAACTCGAAGGATACATCTGGTGGTGACTATCCGGAGTTTTATGTGTTTGTCATCAAGAAAATTGTGGAAGAGACACAGTGGCGTGACGGGGCAACTCGCACGATACTCCTAATTGCAGATGCTGTGCCACACGAAGTTGGTTATTCGTACGGAAACATCATCAATGGAAGCCAGATTGACTGGCGAATCGAGGCAAAGAAGGCAGCTGATAATAAGATAAAAATTGATACCGTGACAATCACAGATGCACCGTGGTTTAGAGAATTATCAGCGATGACAAATGGAGTCAGTGTGCCGTTCCATACTGGCTACAAGACTGCTGAAATGGTCAGAGCATCGGTAATGTCCAGAGGGTCTATGAAGGCTCGTTGTAATTTTGATGTACTCATGGGAGCCTGTGATGACGATGAAATGAAAGAAGTCTATGCCTCATATAAGAAAGAGCGTGACAATATAGATTCCTAAAAAGGTGAGGATATGAAATAAATGCGGGTTGCGGAATAATTCTGTAATCCGCATTTACCATTGTTCGCTCGACATGGGCATAATCTAATGGGTTAAAGTCCCTAGCGGGTCCTGATAGCGGTAAGCACAGGGTCGGTAATCATCCGTCTGAAATAGGGTAGCCATCCGTAACAAAAGGCCACTGCGGCAAAATATACCGGCATGTTTCAGGTGGTTACTAACGTGGAAGGTGAAAATATGAGAAGGAGTTGCGCTATCGGGTGGGATTTGCGCAACTCCTTGATTTCTTTTTGTTTATGCCGTAAAGAAGGCTTTAGTATTCGTCTTCGTTGAAGAGGAAGTCTTCTTTGGAGGGGTAGTCGGGCCAGATGTCTTCGATGCATTCGTAGGTGTCGCCTTCGTCTTCCATTTCTTGGAGGTTTTCTATCACTTCTAAGGGTGCGCCTGAACGCATTGCGTAGTCAATAAGTTCGTCTTTGGTTGCGGGCCAAGGTGCGTCTTCAAGTTTTGAAGCCAGTTCGAGTGTCCAATACATTGTAAAACAGGTTTTTAAGATTTTACCATAATGCGCTTTATGAAGCGGTGTCATAAAGTCGTGCAAAAGTAGTAAAATATTTTAATATACAAACTATTTTACGGGTATTTTGTCGATGCGTCGTTGGTGGCGTCCGCCTTCGAAGTCGGCTTCGAGGAAGGCGTCGACGATGGCGAGTGCTTCTACGGGGTTGATGAAGCGAGCGGGCAGAACGAGCACATTTGCGTCGTTGTGTTGGCGTGCGAGGCGTGCGAGTTCGGGTGTCCAGCATATTGCGGCGCGAATGCCTTGGTGCTTGTTGAGGGTCATGGCTATGCCGTTGCCGGAGCCGCACATGGCTATGCCGGGATAGCATTCGCCTGATTCTACGGCCGTGGCGCAAGGGTGGGCGAAGTCGGGGTAGTCGCATGATTCGGCGCTGTAAGTGCCGAAGTCTTTGTATTGTTTGTCGTTGGCTTCTAAGTATCCTTCGATGATGCTTTTGAGTTCGAAGCCTGCGTGGTCGCTACATATTGCTATCATAGTCGTTGGGGTATGTTTTGAGGTTATTTAATTCATTGTTTTTGTGAGAGGTGAAGGCGCATGCGTTGCCATATGCATGAGGGGATGCATCGCCAGGCTGCCACGAGTAGGGCCCATCGGCGGTTGATGGTGCGGCGGTTGCGGCGTCGGTCGATGGTTTTCACTATCAACGCTGTGGCTTGCCGGGGGTTCATTATCATGGGGTATTTTTTGCCGGCATCGAGGAGTGGGGTGTCGATGAATCCGGGGCGTATGTCGGTGATGGTGATGGGGAGGCGATGGTGGTGGGCCAGCTGTCGGAGTGCGGTGAGATATTCCGATTGGAAGCGTTTTGATGCTGAATAGGATGCGGCGATGCCTATGCCGCGGGTGCCTGCCACTGAGGTGATTGCCGCTATTTGCCCTTTGCGCCCGGTGTGGGCGAAGTAGTTGAACATGTAGTTGATTATTCGGGTGAATCCCAGGCAGTTGGTGCCGACGATGGCGGTGTCGCGGTCGGCGTCGAGCTGTGGGTTTGCGAAGCCTATTCCGGCGCAGTGGATGAAAAGGTCGATGTCGGGGCCTACCATGTCGATAAGAGCTTGAAGCTGCGATGTGGCATTGTCGGCTGTGACGTCGAGTCTTATGGTCGATACGCGCTGCGGGGCTTGGTCGACCAGGGGTGATAGCAGGTCGACTCTTCGGGCGGCTAATCCTAAACGGTAGCCGCGGCGGAGGTAGGTCAGGGCTATTTCGTGTCCCAGACCTGATGAGGCTCCTATGATGATTGCGGTGGGCATCGGTGTGGTTGGCTATTCCTGATGTTGTCGGGGTGGTGGGGTGGCTATTGTAGTGCTATGGTGTCGGCCGTTGCCGGGAGGTCGGCTGGGGCGTCGGTCGGCGTGTCGGCTGGGACTTCAGCTGGAACATCAGCCGGGGTAATGTCGGTGTCGGAGGCCGGGATGTCGGTGGCTGATGGTTGGACCACGGGAGTGTCGTTGAGGGCGTCGATGGTGGCTTGGGTGGAATCGGAGGCGCTGTCGCTCTTTGATAGGCTCACGGTGTAGGTGAGTGAGAATGTGGCGTTTATTGAGCGGTTGCGAGCGCCAAATCCTGGTATGTACCATGCTTTGCCGTAGGGTGTGGCGGTGTCGTGGAGGAGGGATTGGTATCTTATGCTCCATCCGAGCGAGAAATTGTCGACGATGCGTACGCGCAGAGCCAGCAAGAGCTGTAGGTAGCCGGCGGTGACGTTTTGCGAAGGGATGGCGTAGGAGAGTGGTTCGTCCCAGTAGCCGGGCTGCTGGGCGATGTCGGTGACCTCAAATTTGAAGGGGGAGAAGCCGTAGCGCAGGCCGGCCATGATGAGGTAGTCGGGGTCGGACTTGAAAAGGAAATTATAGTTCATTCCTATTCTGAAGAAAGGGGCTACGGGCGAATGGTAGGTGTAGTTGTTGTCGTCGGGGGCGTGATTGGCTTGGCCTAAACCGATTTCAATCACCGGGATGTAGCGGTTGTGGAGGTTGAGTTCGGCGGCAATTTCGCCGAGGCCGTATTTGGTGCCTAAAGCACGCATTGCTGGGGTGAAGAAGTCGACGGAAAGCGAGGCGGAGAAGAATCGTGGATATTTAGCCTTTGATTCAATACGTTTTTCGGCTAAGGTGTCGACAAATTCTTTGCCGGTGATGGTGTCGACAAGTATCACATTGCCTTTGCTGTCGGTCATTTCAACGAGTCGCGAACGGTCGAGGCTGTCGCCTTTGGCTTTGTTTTCGTTGATGTGCTGGGTGGCGGTGGCCGGGTTGTCGATCGGAGTGACGCGACGCTGGGCCATCGTGGAGGCGACGCAGAGCAAGGCAGCCACCGTCATTGATAATTTAAGGAGTAGTCGTATCATTGAATGTCGGTGGTGGAAGAAGTTTTGAAATAGAGGCGCACGTTTTCGATGTCGGCGTTGGTGATTACGGAGTCGGCGGGCACGATGGCCACTGAGTCGAGCAGGTGGCGGGTGTGGTCGACGCGACGTATGCGGTAGCGCATCATGGCTCCGCACTCTTCCGATGCGAAATAGGGGATTGCGTCGTAGCCAAAGGTTATGGTGTCGATGAGTTGCGGATAGTCGATGGCTTTTTGTCGGTAGGCGATGTAGAACTCGGCGACATCGCGCTCGGAGCGTAGCGGCATGTAGACCTGTTGGGCTCTCTGCGGCGAAGCCAGCAGCAGGGAGTCGGCGGGTGCGCCTACGCCTCCCACGTCGATAGAGTCGATTGCTATGGCGCTTTTTGTGGCGGAGTCGTAGAATCCGGCCAGGGGGATGCTTGAGCGGTTTTCGGTGCACCCCGTGGTGCTGCACGAGCAGCATAACGCCGCTGAGGCAATCACGACAATCGCCGATAGCAATAGCGACAATGCGGCATGGCTTGTCGGGCTATCGTTTATCGCTCCGCAGCTCCTCCTCAATCTCATAATCGTTGCGTTTGTGGGAATTGCGCACTATCAGTTCGCCGATAAATCCGGTGAGGAACAGTTGCGTGCCGAGTATCATCGTGGTCAGGGCGATGAAGAAGTAGGGGGAGTCGGTGACCAGCGAGTAGGGGTTGCCGACACTCATGTTGTACAGTTTGAGGGCGCCGACCACAATCACCGAGATGAAACCGAGGATGAACATCAGCGAACCGAGGAGGCCGAAGAAGTGCATCGGTTTGCGGCCGAATTTCCCGGTGAACCAAAGGGTGAGCAAGTCGAGGTAGCCGTTGACGAAACGGTCGAGGCCGAATTTCGATTTGCCGTATTTGCGGGCTTGGTGGTGGACCACTTTCTCGCCTATGCGGGTGTATCCGGCGTTTTTGGCTAGGATGGGGATGTAGCGGTGCATGTCGCCGTAGACTTCGATATGCTTTACGACGTCGCGGCGATATGCTTTCAGGCCGCAGTTGAAGTCGTGGAGATTGCGAATGCCGCTCACCTTGCGCGCCGTGGCGTTGAACAGCTTGGTGGGAATGGTCTTCGACAACGGGTCGTAGCGTTTTTGTTTCCAGCCCGACACCAAGTCGTATTTCTCCTCGGTAATCATGCGGTAGAGTTCCGGGATTTCGTCGGGGGAATCTTGCAGGTCGGCGTCCATGGTGATTACCACGTCGCCGTTAGCGCGGATGAAGCCCGTGTTGAGAGCGGGCGACTTGCCATAATTGCGACGGAAACGCACGCCGCGCACAGCGTCGTTTTCGCGCGACAATTGCTGAATGACTTCCCATGACGAGTCGGTCGACCCGTCGTCGACAAATATCACTTCGTAGCTGAAGTTGTTGTCAAGCATCACGCGCCGTATCCAGCTTTCAAGCTCGGGGAGCGACTCAGCTTCGTTGTACAGAGGTACTACAACCGATATATCCATTTTACAAAAACAGTTTAATCAATAGAAATGGGAGGAGGTGGGGGAGGCACGCTTTTCGCTTTCACTATCCCGGCAATGACGATAGAGGCTATGCTGCCCGAGAAAGAAGCCGCCCACAGTAGCGTCATCGATATGTCGATAGGGCGTATGGAGGCGAAGTATGCCGCAATCTTATCGGGCGATATCGAGGCGTCGAGCAATTGCGGATTGGCTTTAATCGCTTCGGCTACTTGGCCGACGGCCGCAGGGAGATAGTCTGGCACGAGCCATTGCAAAAATACTAATGTGCCGAGAGCCAATATGATAGAGCCGCATATGAACAGCAAAATGCCTTCAAGCCAAAGGCCGGAGAAAGTCATGATGCCGCGTGATGCAAAATAAGTGGCTTTAAGTTTGCGATACACCCAAAAGGGCACGTATACCATCAGGGCTAACGACATCAGTTGGGTCAGCGCACCGGCAACCGTACCAAGCAAAAAGATGCACACGAAGAGCCCGCCGAGAGTGATGCCACCTTCGGCCGCGCGACGGAATATGGATTTGGTCCGGTTCACGATGCAAATATTGATGACGGTAGTATGGTTGGGTGTATTTGGGTGATTTGCAGTTTGTTAGAAGAAGTAAGTCGCGCGAATCGACCAGGTGCGGTTCTGGGCGCTAAAGTCGTCGAGCAGCTTGGTTTTGAGCGCATAGGTCATGCCCCAGGAGTAGGAGCCTTGTATCTGCCAACGGCGCAAAATTTCAAAGCCGATACCGCATTGCAGGCCAATCTCGCCGAAAGCGTAATTGATGGCGTCGATGTCGCTATGCCCGGCAAGAAACGAAACGGCGGGGCCGCCGAACACGTAGGGGGCGACGTATTCCTCAAGGCCTTGCATGCGTGTCCATTTAAAACGCAGGTTGACGGGTATTTCTATGTAGTGGAGATAGCAACGGGGGGCGGTGTAGCCAAGCGATGACCACACTTTACGTTCGCCGAGGTGCACGGTGGCGCCCTTTTGGCTGTACATCAAACCCAAGTCGATGCCGAAGCCAATGCCGGGGAACATCAGTTCGCCCATCACTCCGGCCTGAAAGCCGGTAGCGCCGTCGATAGTGATGAGGTCCTGCTTGAATTTAAGCGTGGAGAAGTCGACACCGGCCGTGGCGCCGTAGCGGAATTGAGCGGCGCCCGAAGCGGGGAACAGCATTGCAGTAATAGCAACGGCCGCGATGATAAGTATCTTTTTCATAAGATGCAGTCTTGAGATTAGAGGGAGTTGATTTTGGCGATGGCTTCGTCGAGGGAGAGCATCTCCTGGGTGCCGGTGGCCATCTCTTTGAGGGTTATTTTGTTTTCTTTGATTTCAGATTCGCCGATAATAGCCACGAAAGGAATTGCCATGTCGTCGGCAAATCCGAACTGCTTTTTCATCTTTGCGTTGTCGGGGTAGACCATGGCCGCAATGCCGGCGAGGCGCAGCTTCTTGGCGGCGGAGAACGCTGCTTCGGTTTCCGTTTCGCCCATGTTTGTGAACAGCACCTTAGTTGCAGCCGTAGCGTCGGCGGGGTAGAGGTCTAATGCGTTGAGCACATCGTAGATGCGGTCGGCGCCGAAAGAGATGCCCACGCCCGAAACGCCCGGCATGCCGAAGACGCCGGTAAGGTTGTCGTAACGGCCTCCGCCGGTGATGCTTCCGATGGCCACGTCAAGGGCTTTGACTTCGATGATGGCCCCGGTGTAGTAGTTCAATCCGCGAGCGAGCGAAACGTCGAGCTCGATGTGGGCAGAGCCGTCGCCGGCGCGCCGCAGGATGGTCTCTGTCTCTTCGATGCCTTTTAGGCCTATTTCGCTATCGGCGAGGACTTTGCGGAGGGCAGCGATGCGCTCGTCGTTGCTGCCGGAAAGCTCCAGGATGGGACGGAGGGCGGCAATTGCGTCGTCGCTGAGTCCTTTTTCTTTGAGCTCAAGGTTGACATTGTCGATGCCTATCTTGTCGATTTTGTCGATAGCAACGGTGATGTCGACAAGACGGTCGGGGGCACCGATTGACTCGGCAATTCCGGCAAGTATTTTGCGGTTGTTAAGTTTAATGAGTACGTTGATTTTCAGACGGGAGAACACGTCGCGTATGATGTCGAGGAGCTCCACTTCGTTCCAAAGCGAGTCGGTGCCGACGATGTCGGCGTCGCACTGATAGAACTCGCGGTAACGGCCTTTCTGCGGACGGTCGGCACGCCACACCGGTTGAATCTGGAAACGGCGGAAGGGGAATTGCAATTCGCCACGGTGCTGAACCACGTAGCGGGCAAACGGCACAGTAAGGTCGTAGCGGAGGCCCTTTTCACAGAGTTTGGCGGCAAGCTTCAGCGTGGCTGACTCGTCGTCGAGCAGCTCGCGGTCGACACCTTTGAGGAAATCGCCCGAATTGAGGATTTTGAACAAGAGTTTGTCGCCCTCGTCGCCATATTTGCCCATGAGGGTTGAGAGGTTTTCCATCGCCGGAGTCTCAATCTGCGAGAAGCCATGGAGCGAAAACACTTGGCGGATGGTGTTGAATATATAGTTACGGCGAGCCATCTCAATGGGGGAGAAGTCGCGCGTACCTTTGGGAATTGACGGTTTAGTTGCTGCCATTATGCTTGATTTATTCGTCGTTACGGACTATAATTATTTACCGACCGCAAAGTTATTGAAAATATTGGTAATTTGCCAACTCGCCGTTGTTAAATATGCTTTCTAAAGGAGCTTTATTGTGCACTTTATTATGCGTGGCGCGTCTTGTCGGCGGCATGGGTGAGGTGTAAGCTGTCGCCGACGGCGATGTGGGGCAGAGGCGATAGATGGGACGGTGGCAAGACGGGGATGGACTGAAGTCCATGCACAGGACTAAGAGGTGAGGGATGTCGGTGAGGGATGTATTGGGAGGGGAGGGGTGTTAGATTTTTATGGAGAGGAAGAGTTGGTAGTTGATGCCGGGCATGGGGTGGGACATGATGGTTTGGTAGTCGGCGTCGAAGAGGTTGTTGATGGCGAGTTTGGCCGATAATGAGACGGAACGGAGCGGGATGGTGCGTTCGATGGATAGGTTGCTCATGAAGTAACGCGGGAGGTATCCGGAGATAGTTTCTTCGTTGGATGTCATGGTGTAGCGTCGGGAGTAGTAGCTGCCTTTGTATTGCAGAGACCAGAGTTTCCAGCTGACGATGCCGGTAAGAGCCGAGGCCAATTTGGGCACGTAGGGCAGTTGCTTGCCGGCGGATTTGTCGGCGGGAGAGGCGGGTTGGCTTTCGTTGATTGAGGAGGTCCAGGCGAGGTTGGCGTTTAAGGCTAAGGCCCAATCACGGCCGAAGCGGGAGTCGAAGCCTAAGTTGGCTTCGATGCCGTAGGCGTGGACTTTGCGGATGTTGCGTGCTTGGAAGAAGCCCTTGTTGGTAGGGAGCCAGAGGATCCAGTCGTTGATGTAGGAGTCGTACCAGTTGGCCGAGGCCGAAATGGAAGTGCTGGGGGATAGGTTGCGTTTAGCTGAAGCGCCGAAGTCGTAGCTCCAGCCATGTTCGGGTTGTAGGTCGGGGTTTCCTCCGGGGAGAAAGTAAAGGTCGTTGAGCGAAGCGAAGTGGTGGTTGCGAGCTATGGAGCCTTTGATGGTGAGGTTGTAGGCGGGGCATATTACGTAGTCGGCAAAGAGAGCCGGGGTAGGAGCGTCGGTGTCGCTGCCGGCGACATCGTGTCGCAGGACAGTAGATAGGCCGAGTCGCGGAGAGGCTTGCCAGCGTGCAGAGATAGAACTTCCGATGTCGCAACGGCCTTTGTTGTAGCTGTTTACGCCGGCGAGGGCGGCATGGTCGACAGTAGCGACGTGGTCGTATTTGGCTGATAGCGAAGCTGATAGGTAGATGTTGGGACGAGGAGTCCAGCCCCATTCGCCGTTGCCGTAGTAGGTGTCGGATGAAGTGCGAGTGGCGTTAGACCAGTTCATTGCTCCTGGGCTTCGTTCAACGGCGTAGTCGAAAGCGTTCCAATGGTGAATGTATCCGGCTTTGGTGCTGAAAGACATGCCTTGAGCAGAGTGTTGCCAAGATGCGACGGCGCGTAGGATGTTGTCGCGTTGCAGTTTGATGTATTCTCTGGAGTCGATATAGTCGACGGTGTTGAGCGGGATGTGACGGTCGGAGCCTGTGTACCATAATTGGAGGCCGAGGTTGTGGCGATTGGGGGCGGAGAAGTAGATTTGCTGGAGGATGTGAAAGTCGGAGTAGTTGCCGTTGCGGTTTTTTTCTTCGGGGTAGTAGGAGTCGACGATTGTGTGGGAGTCGTCGTAGACGAAAACCTTTCGGTCCTTGTTGATGAATGGGAAATCGTTGTCGGAAGTAGAGAGGACGGCACGAGTGGAGAAACGCCAGCGTCCGTTGGCGTAGGAGAACCTGGCAAATTCGTCGAGAGTGGAGAACGAGCCCAGGCCTTGCACGTATTGGAAGTCGGTGCCGTCGGCAATATCGGCGGGAGAAGTGGCGAGGTCGACCAAGCCTCCCAGTCCGGCCGAAGTGCGTGAAAGCGAAGAAGCGCCGTGGAGGAGTTCGGCGCGGTCGATGAGGTAGGAAGGGAGCATGGAGAAATCGGTAAGACCCATTGCCGGGGAGTTGACCGGCAGGCCGTTCCATGTGACGGCAGTGTGGGATGGCGCGGTGCCGCGGAAGGCCACAGTTGACAAAGTGGCGCGTCCGGCCGATTTGACGAATACAGAAGAATTGAAAGCGAGCACGTCGGCCATAGAGAGGGAGATGTTGTCGCGCAGAGCTGCGGAGTCGATAGCGGAGTATTGAAGGCCGATGCGGCTGAGCGGCCGCATGGCTGTAACCGTGACGGCGTCGAGTCGGCGGTCGATGGTGTCGTTTTGGGCTACGACAGCTGATGGGAAGAGGAAGAGGGAGATGAAAAAAAGGAGCAAGGGCATCGAGGCAAATCGTCGGGCAGGCTCGGAGGAACTAAAGTATCCGCTATTATAATGAAATTTGGCTCTACATAAATAGTGCCGTCCTGACGATGGGCAGATGTCCCTGCTTAGTGGATTTATCATATATAGAGATATGATATGGTCAATGTGTTATTTGCCTAACTTCCAGCAGAATCCGGCGGGAATAATACCGACGGTGAAAGAGTCGAGAAGGGCGCCATTAGAGTTGTAACGGCTTACTAATCCGGCTTGTGTGTAGTCGATGGCGTCGCCGACGTAGATTTCACCGTTTACGGGGTTGATATCCAAGGCGTAGAGGCCGTAGCTCGTAGAGGGGATGAACGGAGCAGAAGGAGCAGAGGTGGCTTTGTCGCTCATGCGCTGCACGCCGTTTTCAATCCAGTAGAGGTTTCCGTCGTAGTAACGGAGGTTGGAAGCGGAGCTATATTCGGCGAGGGTGATAGTGGTGTCGACTTTGAAAGAGGCGAGGTCGATACGCACCAAGGAGGGAGCTTCGAATCCGATGGGGTTGCTATCCCAACCGCCGCCGTCGCAGAGCACCCAGAGGTATTTTTTGCCATCGTAGGCTATGCTTTGCGGCTGGATGCCAACTTCGATGCGGTCGACGATAGCGTCGGTAGAGGCGTCGATTTTTAGGATTTCTTTCTGGTAGCTCCAGCAGTTGACGTAGACGTAGTTTCCGATTTTAATCATTTGTTCGGTAGAACCGGTGGAAGCGTCCATTTCTGGGATTTCGATATGTCCGGTCACGGAGTAGGTGGAAGGGTTGACGATAGTAATGCGGTTGTCGTAGAGAGAAGTGACATACATTTTCTTATCGTTGATGACCAAGGCGTTGCGCGGCGAAGTGATGTCGGTGACGTGGCCTTTGACGAGGTAGGAATCGGTGTCGATAGCGTAGACCACGTTGGAGCCGTTGACGCAAATCCATCCGGTTTTGCCATCGATGCTCATCGACTGAGCGGTGTCGCCCAATTTCATTCCGTTGGCGGCTTCGAAGACGTTGTTGTAGATTGCTTTAGCTTCGGGGTCGTAGTAGGAAAGCGAGCCGTTGCCAGCCATATAGTTACCGTTGGAAACTACGAAAAGGCCGTCGACCGATGTCGGGGTGTCGGGTGAACCGGGTTCATCGTCGTCGGAGCAAGAAGTAAGAGCGAAAGCGGCAGCAATAGCTGCGAAGTAAATAAATTTTTTCATTGTCAAAATATTTTTGAAGATTGTCAAATAACAACGTGACACCGGAAGGAGCGTGGGAGATCCTTCCGGGGAAAAATCTACAACCCCGATAGACTCTACTATTCGGGGTAGCAAAGCGTTTGTTTTCCGGCTTCTCTTGTGCGGCGCCTTCTCGGAAGGTGGTTCCAATGGCTTTAGAGTCGCGTCCTGTGTGGAAATTTGGAAATAATCACAGGAGAGTTACGGCAGCGTGTCTGCTCAGGATTTTCACCTGAATTCCTTACGGGGATGTTGAGGCCCCGATATCTTTGCCTATGCAAAGTTACGCAAAGAAATTCAAATGCCAAAGAAAAAAGTGAGATAAGGGAGAAGATAAGGGTGAGATAGGGCTGAAGCGGAGGGGGATAAGATATATAAGGAGGATAGATATAAAAGGCGGGTGGGGGATGCTGAAGACTGCCCTTGGCGGAGCGGCGGGCAGGTATAGTGACAGCATCGGGCCTCGCGGCCCTCTATGTGAGGGGCGAGGCCCGATGTGTACGGAAGCAGGGTGATGGAACTCAGCGCCGTGCCTGTTGAAAGTTATTTGGCGCCGACGCCGGGTGATGGAAATCGGCATTGCTCCAGCAATGAAAACAGCGCCGACGCCGGGTGATGAGAGCTGCGTCAAAGCCGGGTTGCTGGGCTGATTATCATGTTGTCGAGGGGCTAATCGGTGGATGAGGCGGAGAGGGCTGCGTGCATGGATGCAGCAGCGGCACGACCGTCGCCCATAGCGAGGATGACGGTGGCTCCACCGCGAACGATATCTCCTCCGGCATAGGTGGTGGGGAGAGTGGTGAGCAGGGAGTCGTCGACAACGAGAGTGCCGCGGCGGGATACGTCGAGGCCTTGGAAGGCATTGGGGATAAGCGGGTTGGGGGAGACTCCGACGCTAACCACAACGACGTCGACGTCGATTTCGACAATGTCGCCAGGGATGGGCACAGGCGCTCTACGGCCCGAGGCGTCGGGTTCGCCGAGTTGCATGCGTTGTAGGCGCATACGGCGGACGTGACCTTTGTCGTCGCCGATGTATTCTATGGGGTTGTGGAGTGTGAGGAATTCGATGCCTTCCTCCTTGGCGTGTTTGATTTCTTCGAGACGAGCAGGCATTTCCTCTTCGCTACGGCGGTAAACGATGATAGCGCGTTGGGCGCCCATGCGGCGGGCGGTGCGGACAGAGTCCATGGCAGTGTTGCCGCCGCCAATGATAGCTACGGTATTGCCTTTGGGTACAGGTGTGGCCCAACCGTCGCGTCCGGCACCCATGAGGTTGATGCGGGTGAGGTATTCGTTGGAAGAAAGGATGTTGATGAGGTTTTCGCCGGGGATGCCCATGAAACGAGGCAGTCCGGCGCCCGAGGCTATGAAAATGCCATCGAAGCCAAGTTGGCGGAGGTCGTCGTAGGAAAGAGTTTTGCCAATGATACAGTCTTTTACGAAAGTGACGCCCATTTTGGCGAGCGTGTCGATTTCGACGTCGACGACAGCATTGGGGAGGCGGAATTCGGGTATGCCGTATTTGAGTACTCCACCAATCTGGTGGAGAGCTTCGTAGACAGTGACTTCGTAGCCGAGCTTAATCATGTCGCCGGCGAAAGAAAGTCCGGCGGGGCCAGAGCCAACGACGGCTATGCGTTTGCCGTTGGCGGGGAGGCATTTAGGCAGGGCATTAGAGCCGGATAGACGGAGGGAGTCGGCGGCGAAGCGTTCGAGGTATCCGATAGCGACGGCCGGTTTTTTCATTTTGAGGTATATGCAACGCGATTCACATTGGCGTTCCTGGGGGCACACACGTCCGCAGACGGCTGGGAGGGCCGAAGTTTCTTTGAGCACCATGGCAGCGTCGACGAAGTTGCGACGTTGGATGTTTTTGATGAAACCGGGGATGTTGATGCCGACGGGGCAGCCGGTGACGCATTGAGGGTCGGGGCAGTCGAGGCAACGGGTAGCTTCGGTTACCGCTTGTTCCTCGTTGAGGCCTTGGTTTACTTCCTCGTTGCACGAGATGCGGTAGGAAGGGTCGAGCTCGGGCATTTTGGCGCGAGGTATGGCGGTGCGTTCTTTAGCAGGGATGGCATCGCGGAGTTGTTGACGCCATTGGGCGTCGCGCGGAGATATGGTGTTTGAGTTCATAAGTCGGTGGAGTTTAGTAGGTTAGTTAGAGTAAGAGCGGAGACGCATGATCATTTCATCGAAGTCGACCTTGTGGGCGTCGAATTCCGGGCCGTCGACGCAAACGAACTTCATGGTGCCGTCGATAGAAACGCGGCAGGCGCCGCACATGCCGGTGCCGTCTACCATGATAGTGTTGAGAGATGCGACGGTGGGGATGTCGTATTTTTTGGTGAGGAGAGATACGAACTTCATCATGATAGCTGGGCCGATGGTTACGACGAGGTCGACCTTTTCGCGTTGGATGACATACTCGACGCCATCGGTAACGAGGCCTTTGCGCCCGTCAGAGCCGTCGTCGGTCATTATGATAAGCTCGTCGGAGTATTCGGCTACCTGGTCGCGAAGTATGATGAGGTCGCGGTTGCGAGCGGCGAGGATGGAAATGACTTTATTGCCGGCCATTTTCAAGGCTTTGATGATAGGCAGGAGAGGGGCGACGCCGACGCCGCCACCGCAGCACACCACGGTTCCGAAGTTTTCGATATGAGTAGCTTTGCCCAGAGGTCCAACGACATCGTGGAGGAAGTCGCCGGGGTTGAGGGCGCAAATTTTGCGAGTAGACTCGCCGATGGCCTGAACGACGAGCGTAATAGTCCCGGCATTGACGTCGGAGTCGGCGATAGTGAGCGGGATGCGTTCGCCTTTTTCATCGGCGATAACGATGACGAAGTGACCCGGACGGCGAGAGCGAGCGATGAGAGGAGCTTCGACGACGAGCTTGACTACGTTTTGCGAGAAATGTTGTTTTTCGATAATCTTGTTCATATCAGAAACGCTATTGTTAGTACGCAAGAAAATTGGCAGGAGAGATAATGATTTAGAGACAAAGGTAATAAAAAAGTGATAAAAAATAGAAGAGTGTATGAATTTGGCGCAAAAATAATTCAAAAAAGTAATATCTTTGCATAACATCAACTGGATATAAAGTAAATATAAAAAATAATAAAAGATTAGGAATTATGAAAAGAGTGATATTAGCTATGGCCATGCTGGCGGGAGTGTCGGCGATGGCAAGTGCAGATGAGGCCAAAGAGGAGAAGAACGACTCTACGGGAGGATTTGAGTTTACGGATATAAAAGTGTTGAAGACGACGCCGGTCAAGGACCAGAATAAGAGTGGGACATGCTGGTGCTTTGCGAGCACATCGTTTTTTGAAGATGAGATACTACGCAAAGGAGGCAATGAGCTTGATTTGTCGGAGATGTACACTGTGAGGCAGTGCTATATAGACAAGGCCGACAAGTATATAAGGATGTATGGGGAGACTAACTTTGCGGCCGGTGGGTCGTCACTGGATGTGGGGTACGTGTGGCAGCGATATGGGGCGCTGCCCGAGAGCGCGTATGGCGGATTGGAGTATGGGGAGGATAAGCATGTGCATGGCGAGCTTGACGCAGTGCTAAAGGCGTATCTCGACGCAGTGGTTGGGAAGCCCAACAAGCGCATATCGACGGCGTGGCGCAAGGGGTATGAAGCAATCCTCGACGCGTATTTGGGCAAAGTGCCGGAGACGTTTGAAGTGGATGGCGTGAGCTATACGCCGATGAGCTATGCCGAGAGTTTGGGGCTCGACATGGATGACTATGTAGGAGTCACCTCGTTTACGCATCATCCGTATTATCAGAAATTCGTGCTTGAAGTGGCAGATAATTGGTTGTGGGAAGGCTACTACAACGTGGCGCTTGACGAGCTGAAAGCGATAGTCGACAATGCGATAGAAGAGGGTTATCCGGTGGTATGGGCTGCCGATGTGAGTGAGAAAGGGTTTAAGTGGGTGAAAGGGTATGCCGTGATGCCTAAGCCGACCAATGCGAGCGACCTTGAAGGGACAGAATTGGCACGATGGGTGAAGCTGTCGGACAAAGAACGAGAGGATAAGCAATATGACATCGCAGGTCCGTGCGAAGAGATAGAAGTGACGGCGCAGGTGCGTCAGGAGATGTTTGACCGCCAGGAGACTACCGACGACCATGGCATGGAGATAGTGGGGATAGCAAAAGACCAGAAAGGTAACCGGTATTATAAGGTGAAGAACTCGTGGGATACCAATCAGGTGTATGGCGGATTTTTCTATGTGTCGGAGCCGTATTTCTTGGCCAAGACGGTTGACATATATGTGAATAAAGCGGCGATACCTAAGGAGATAAGGACTAAGTTGGGGTTGTAGGAAAAAGCAGGAGAAAGGAAGATGGATAAACGGGGGATTGACATCATATGTAGGGCGGCAGCAAAGGCGATGGCTTTTGCTGCTGCCGTAGCTATGGTGTGGATGACGAGCGGTTGCGAACGTGAGACGGGGAAAGAGGGCGCGTTGAGCACGTGCGAGGCATATACCTTTTATCCCGATAGCTTTGTGTCGTCGACGATGGCCTTTGTGTCGAAGGGCGACACGATGATAATACGGAGCGGAGCGGGAGAGATATTGGCGCGAGTATCGGGCACGAATAGTAGCGGGATGACGATGGAGGGAAGCGACGGAGTGATATCGTATCTATTTAACTGCGAGACGAGAAAGCTGCGCGGGGAGTATGACGGGTTGAGTGCCTACGAGATATATGTCAGCGAGTCGTTGCTGGATGTGCAGGGAGCTGCCGAGGAGGTAGACAGTAGGATAAAGGCCGGGGAGGTGGCGGCGATAGGCGATAGCGGAAGCAGGTGGCCGGTGGCGATGTCGGATGCCACGTGGGGCATAGCGGCGGCGCAAGTGTCGGCTATGGAAGACGACGCGGAGAAGGCGGAGCGTAGAGTGCGCGCGTTGAAGCGATTGATAGATAGGGATATGGCCTATGTTTACGACCATAGGGAAGGACTGTTTTGCGGAATACCGGCCGAGATGGGGAGCATGGAGCTGCCGAGTTGGGCTACAGCCGGAGACAAGGCCGCGATGATGACCTTGGCTGGGAACGTGGGGCGATATGCAGCTATGCGATGGGTAGAGGAGGCGATGCCGGGGAGCTATGGGCGAGAAGAAATCGAAGCGTTGTCGGAGAGGATACGGAGCCGATTTTGGTTGCCCGATGCAGGGATGCTGAGCCAGGCGTTGTACCAGCGGCCCCATCCGGTGGCGGTGAAAGCCGCCGACAATATGGCGCAGGCGCAGGCGATAGCGACGGGGGTGGCGAGCGGCGAGATGGCGCGGCGCATCGTGTCGAAGACGCCGATGGCAGCGTGCGGTGTGCCGGCGACCTATCCCAGGCAAGGGATTGGCAGGGGCGGGCGCAGGAGTGCGCTGACGACGGCGATGTGGGCGATGGTGTCGGCCGAGGTGGGCAATGGGGATGCATGGGCCCATAGCTATGGGAGTCTTGTGGCGAAGAGCGTGGGCGATAACTATGCGTTGCGGTTGCTGCAGGGGGTGACGTTGCGGACGATATTCGGGGTTAGGCCCGAGCGCGAAGGATTGAAGTTCGCGCCCTATGTGCACGACATGCTTGGCGACTACCACCGTGTGAAAGGATTGAGGTACAGGGATTGCGAGTTGACGGTCACCGTAAGAGGGCATGGCGGTGCGGTGTCGACATTTTCGATAGACGGGAGAGTGGCGGAGCAAGCCGTCGTACCGGCCGACATGACCGGAGCGCACGAAGTGGAGATAGTGCTTGCCGGAGGCGCGGTGGCCGGAGGCGTGGAAAGGCGTGCGGTGGCCAAGGACAAAACGGCATTGGCAATAAATATAACGGAGATACCGCGGATGGCATCGTCGCCCCAGGTGAAAGAGGAGAGCGTAGGGCGTTATGTGGTAGGCCGTGGCGAAGACGGTAGGTACAGAGCGTATGTCAACGGGGCTGTGGAAACGGTTGTAGAGCGTGGGGTGTATGAGCGAGAGGGGGAAACGGGTGTGGAGTCATACTGTTTCGAGCCGGTGGGGAGCGTAGGGTATGCGTCGAAAGCCCTTCTGCACATACCGGCGCGTGATAGCGTATCGATATCGTGCAAGGAAATAGCCACGACTGGAGGCAGGGTGCTGGCGAAGAAAGATTTGGCGGCTAAATATGTAGAGTCGACCAGGTATAAGAATGCCCGGTTGACGTTTGAATATGAGTCGGAGGGGGGTGGCGACTATTATGTGAGGCTCAGGTATCTTGACGGGCTTGGCATAGTAAATAAGAACCGGCAGTACGCATTGCGGTTGTTGCGGGTGAACGGAGAGCAGGCGGGGCTGATGGTGCTCACGCAGCGCGGGCCGGAGATGTGGCGCGCCGATGAGGATTGGTCGACGATGAGCGGGACGACAGTGCCGATAGCGGTGCGGCTAAAAGGTGGGAGGAATGAGATATCGGTAGAGTATTTTTCTCCGGAGAATATGCCCGATTTCGACCATGACTGGAATACGGTCATACCGTTGGCGTTGGAAATTATAAAGATGGAATAGATGAAAAGGATAGGAATATTGTCGGATACGCATTCGTGTTGGGATGAGCGGTATGCCGTTCATTTCAAGGATTGCGATGAGATATGGCATGCTGGCGACATAGGTGACATCGGCATATTGAGGCGTTTGCGAGAGATAGTGCCGACGGTGAGGGCCGTGAGCGGGAATATCGACAGCGGGGAGGTAAGGCGAGAGTGTCGCGAGGTGGAACAGTTTGAGATAGAGGGAGTAAGGGTGCAGTTGCGTCATATAGGAGGTTATCCGGGGAAGTATGCGCCTGGGGTGGAGCGGACGTTGGCTTACGGTCGTATAGGGCTGATGGTGTGTGGGCATTCGCATATTTTGAAGGTGATGTATGACAAGCGGCTGGGGTTGTTGCATATAAATCCTGGGGCAGCCGGGACGCATGGTTGGCAGCA
Source organism: Bacteroidales bacterium (assembly GCA_029218425.1). Taxonomy (GTDB): domain Bacteria; phylum Bacteroidota; class Bacteroidia; order Bacteroidales; family Muribaculaceae; genus JAGBWK01. Next base: position 24,281 of record JAQXRH010000053.1, read on the forward strand.
GGTAAGGACGTTGGTGCGGATGGTGATCGACGGCGGGGATATTCGCGATTTGGAGGTAGTGGAACTTGGGAAGCTGCGTATGTGATATTGTGCTGAGAATGAGGTGGATGTGGTTGGTAGCGTGGATAGAATGAGATATGTTGGGCTGTGAATAAATGTGAAAAAATGCGAATTGCATGCATATAATGGTAAGAAAATTTGGAAATGCCGAAAATGGGTTGTACTTTTGTAGTCTAATCTATTGTTCGTTTCTCATGATACGAAAACTTGTAATGATGCCGCTGTGAAGCGTTATTAAAGCAAGAGATAGATGATGAAAAGGAAATGTAAGTATGATATAATCTTAGTTTGATGTTGCAAACAACATTTAAATCACAAATCCTGCCTTTTGGCTTTAATCCGATTTTCCTTGTGAAAGGAGTTCATCGGATTTTTTTTATTATATAGGGTTAAGGAGGGCTGAAGCGTGTTGCAAACGAGCAAATAGCGGTGTTCCTGCAATATATAGAATGGCATATTGTTGTCGCCTCACCACGGCATATAAGAGAGCGTGTCGTCGATGATGACCGGCACAATGTCAACGTCTTCTTTGAATACCGCTGACGAGTTCACTTGAAACGCCGCCCGAGCCTCGAATCCGGGCACGTTCTCAACAGAGTTAAAATTAAGAAAGTCCATATCTTGCTTTTTTCAGCAAAGATATGGAACTTATTCGGAGTCCTAAAAGACAGCGTTATTTAGCCAATTTATACTTTTCAAGTATAGGCTTTAACAGAACGACACGGTCAGTCAAATCAAAGTTGCCATCGTGTTCAATATGTATGGTTTCCAAATCCTCGGTATGGTCGTCTTCGATCGTTTCTCGCATTTTGCAGGAATGGCTTTCATTGACGAGATGTTTATTGGTGCCTTCAAGGTAAAGATTATTACCGTAATCCCCCAGAGACCATCCATTTTCGTCAGACAACGCAAGCAATATGCCTTCCCAATGTCTTCCTCCTGTGCTGAGAGGTGTATGCATAGTATAGAAATGGCAACACTTGGTTTCTCCTGGGAACCAATATTTACCATATTGAGACTTTATAATGATAATTGGATACTTAATAAAGTAATACCGCCAATCGTATTTTTCTTGACCGGCCATCCAATCTTCTATTATTTTATCAAAAGTCTTACCCCCTTTAACATCTTGCAACAAGCCTGAAATGGCTTCAGAGGCTCTTTCTCTAAAATTAGCATGGGTATTTGGACCAAAGAAGTTTCTCCAAATAGAGTAATTCTTGCCTGGAATAAGAACACGCCAATAATTTTCCTTGTATGAAATATCACCATAAGTGAGTAATGCACGAGATAAATTAACCCATTCGTCTTCAGTATAGCAATCCTTGAAAGTATTGTTGAAGGTTTCGAAATAATCGTAATTATCGGTGCCAATCAAACATGTAGAACCTAAAAGAAGATTGTTGTTTTCGAGAGTAGATAACAAGAGCTCATGCTCTTCGTCGTTATCTTTAATCCATTTCAATTTGTTTGCTTCTTCTACCTTTTGTTGCTGATTAAAAGAGTTTGTTTCAAGATTAATGGTTCCTGAAAGAATTAATTCTTCGGTCTCATTCACCATTGCAGAGTAACGCTCCTTACGATATTCATTTTCCGAATTAAGAGTTAGATTTCTCAAAACTCTTATTCTTGTTCTGAAATCTTTTCCGGAAACTTTGTCCGTGTTCATTAAGTATGTTACACAGCCCCACAGCAGAAGAACATTTCTCATGTTTTGTTCTTCTCCACGACTCAGTTTCTTAAGTAGATTAATTGATTGTCGGATATTTACAAGGAAAGAATTGCTGTCAGGTTGGTTGCTTGTAAACCACTCATTGAAAAATGATTCGGAGTCTATTCCAACCCACACGTCAAGGGCTTTCTCTAAAAGTTCTTGATTGTTCTTGTCGACATACACTTCTCTTATCATTTCAAAATCATCTGCTGGGGCTTCATTGCCGTTTCTCTTGAGGCAAATGATATTGGCCACAAAGTGGATATATCGGAGGAAACTATCATCTACAACGGGGAGTTCAACTCCATTGTCTTCTCTAATGTTCCAGAAAACATCAGTCCAATCGGTGTCAACTTTTTCTGAAAAATCTGAGTTGGAAATTACGCTGTCAAGTTCAGCTTTAAAATGTTCAAAACGGGTAAGCGGTTTCCCACGAGAATTCATTTTGATATAAATTTCATCTGAAATACCAAGCTCATCCAGATCTGCAAAGAAGAATGAGATTTTGGGAAGTTTTTCCCAATATTTCATTTCCGGATGCTCGCCATAAAAGGTATTGTTAAGCTCATCAAGCATAACGAGCATACCTTTGACAGTTGGGTCATTTTCCCAAAGTAGAATGAATTGTGGGTCTTCTTTGATTTCGTAAGAAATGGAATGTTCAAACTGGGGTTTGAATTTATGTGTAAGGAAATCACAGAATGCTCTTGTAGTATGACGTGTTTTGTAGGTAAACCTTACTATGAAATCACAGTCGGTCGTAATGTTTTCGCGATTTATGACAAGCCAATGCAACAGGAAAAGTGTGGTGAGACGTTGTTGACCGTCCAGCGGTATGAAAGCGATATTTCCGTCTATATCTTCGTATGAGCCATATACGAAATCCAGGTTAAGTTCCTTTCCTGATTTTAAAGCTTCATAAATGGCTTTTACAAAAGATTTTCTAATTTCGGTTGCCGAACTTCTCCCTTGCACGTAATCTCTCTGTATCATAGGGATTACAATGGGAATTTTCTTTTCAACCTTATTTTCATCAGTATATCTGAAAATTTCTGCAAAGTTCTTCTTATCCATGGCTAACGAAATTATTTGGAGTAAACTATATTCATTATCTCATCATAGTAAGAGACTCGGTCTTTATCCGTCCAAAGGTATGGTTGGTTTTCACCCGCAGGAGAATAATATTTAGTGAAAACATTTCTGGTACAAACAGGTATGAAATATCCCTGACGGTCAAGGTCTGCGATATCATTCCTTTTTACTTCAAAAACAGAGTTGTTTAAGGAGGCATTCGCATCTGTCTTTAGAAGAGCGAGATTCTTTATGGAGTGCATATTGGCTTCTTCATCGTCATCAGAGAGTTTGGCAGAGAAAAGAGCGGTAACTCTATCAAAGAGGTATTTGAACAGTTCTCCGCCGATGGTTTCTTTGGCCAAAGCGTTGATAACATCAGATTTAATCTCGGCAATTTCTTCCGATTGAGGAAGTGCATCAAGGGCGCCTAATTGTTTTTCTAACCAATTGTGACGTTCCTTTTCAAAGTATAGACCTTGTGAATTTTGAGCATGGATATGTTCCAGACTCCAGCCGGGAGCTTCTTTAAATCTATAGAATGGAAACCGCTCATTAGAGTTATCCATGGTTTTAATATTAAACCATGTTAGTATATTCTTAATTTTTGTGTTGTCATTTCCATTACCATATCTTAAAGAAAGGACTTCATCGGGGTCTGAAAGTTTACTTTGTATCTTTGTTTCGAGGTAAGAACGCCTTTCGGTTTTCTTCATGTGTTTGGTTTCTTCAATCAAGTTTGATATACGTTCACCAAACAAAACGAGACAACCGGCTCTATTATAGAGTTCTCTGTTTTCATACCAAACTTTTAGGGTGTCGAAGTAATAAACAATTTCGTTCCATAACTCTTCGACAGTTTTTTCACTATTTGTAATCTGGTCATTGAAATGGAAGAAAGTGAAGTATTTTTCGCGCTCATTATTTTTCTTCTTCGCCATTAAGTCAAAGATTAATTCAAGACGCGTTGGATATTTCTCCGGCTTAGCATTTGTCAGAAAAGCCCAAAACTCAGGATTTCTGAGTTCTTGTTCCATTCTTTCCCACAACAAAGCTATTTCATGTTGACTCAAATTTTTACTTGAACGAATGGATTCAAGACTATTTCTGTTCAGAAAAAGTGCTTTGATAAGTTCTGCGTTGGTAAGGGGAATGCGTCCAATATTTAGGCGTTTGAAAAGTTCGTGGCCATTTTCATCTTTATCAACTTCATACCATAGAACTTTTACTTTGGATGAAAGTAGATTATAAAGCACATAGGCGACATTTGTTGAGTCTTCCTGTTTAGCCAACCAATTTTGTATGGTAATAAAGGCATTGTGCAAATATCGATAATCGATATAATTATTTTTGTTCTGCTCCGCTTTCTCTTTATCGGAGAAAAGAGAATTTAGATAATCCCAACTGTTATCCCGGGTGTCATATGAGAGGCTGTAATTAGGACTAATTTTAGGGAGTTCTTCTTTCAATGAACTAATAATAAGGAAAAGTGTGGTGAGACGTTGTTGCCCATCAATCAATTCATACTCTCTCTCTTCTTTAGGCGTATTATCATCCGAAAGGTTTTTTACAACTATTGGTTGTAAATAATATGAATTAGAACTTTCACGATGCTCATATATATCATCTAATAGACGGACTATTTCATCAGAAGTCCATCTATAGCCACGCTGATAAGAAGGTATACGAAATATGCCCTTTATCTGGGATACAACCCTCTTTCCAAAGTCTTTAGCCATACTGTCTTATATTGAAGTGTTATTATTAAAAGCTAATTCTCCTAATTAACAGTAAAATTACAAATAAATTGGCGATTGGCAAATTATTGGACCTATAAAAATACCTCTAACGAGTTGACTCGGAATTTAGCCCGATGGTACAATAAAGTTGATGAAATGGATGGAGGTCAGTTCCGCACGGTGACCGAGACATTCCGTAACCACTACGACACTATCCTCAATTACTTTATCAATCGCTCGACTAATGCCGGAGCGGAGTCTTTCAACGCCAAAGTCAAAGCATTCCGGAGTCAGTTCAGAGGTGTGACTGACATACCTTTCTTCCTTTTTCGCCTTTCTAAACTATGCGCCTAAAAATAATTTCTCATTTGGGTAGTTGCAATAGTTGCAAAACGCAACTCACTGTGTGATAGGTAGGTATGGTCATAAAAAGAGTCACCACCTTGTTTAGGTGATGACCCTCGAGTGATCCGCCTGGGGCTCGAACCCAGGACCCCAACATTAAAAGTGTTGTGCTCTACCAGCTGAGCTAGCGAATCTCCCTTGTTGTGGCTTTCAGGTGATTTCCTCGTTTTTGGCGACTTGGCCGTTGGCTTTGTCGGTGGGCTATCCCTTAAAAGCGTTGCAAAGTTACGCTTTATTTTTTAGTTGTGCAAATTTTTCGAGTATTTTTTTGCCGATGTTTCTGCGTGTGGGTGGTGGAGCTTTTATAATGTGGTGTGTATCAGGGTTGTATGCGTGCGGCTTTTTGTGTGGTTTAGAGGAGGGGGATGAGGGCTTCGCGGGGTATGATGATTACGCTGCCGTGTTTCACGTCGGGGACGTTGGCGGTGTCGTCGTCGGGTATAAGTTGCCAGTCGCCAATTTCGAGTGAGGAGCATCGCATGAAAGAGAGGCCGGCGTCGCCATTGAATTTGTCGAAGTAGCCGATATATCCGTTTCCGCCGATTGTTTTGAATACGGTTGGACCTTCGACTTCGATGTTGTAGTCGGCAGGTAGTACGGGTGCTGTGCCGGAGAATGAGTCGATGTCGGGGTCAAGGCTGGTGGTGGTGGCGTGGAGGATGGTTTTCTTGCCGTTGCGTTCGTCTTTGTAGAAGCCGTGGAAAGTGTTGCCTTCGCGGACTACTGTTAGGTCGATGGCGGTGAATCCGGGGTCGAAAAGGGGGCGTGGGGTAGAGAATGTGGCCCAGTCGCGGGTTGATGTGACGTAGTGGAGTTGTCGGTCGTTGACGCGTGACGACCAGTAGATGTAGAATAGGTCGTCGAGCGGAACGTAGGTAAATTCGGGGGCCCATGCGTTGGGTGCTTCGGGACGGTTGTCTTTGCCGTCCATGACGTAGATTTTACCGCTTTCGGTGGTGGTGTCGCCGTTGGCGGCAGTCCAGTGTATCAGGTCGTTGGATTGCCAGTGGAATATAGCGGGGTTGTCCCAGCCCCAGGTGTGAACGAGGTGGTAGGTGGTGACACCGTTGCGTGTGACGCTGTTGAGGTAGGGGTCGCGCATCCAAATTTTGTCGTCGAAGGCGGTGAATACGGGTTTACCGCCGTTGGCTTGTTGCCAGTGCAGGCCGTCGGTGCTCCAAGCGTAGAACAGGTGTTGGGCTGGCGAGGTGAAGTAGGCCATAAGGTACACGCTGTCTGGGAGCTGGTCGGGAGACGTGGCTGGGGATGATGCGGAAGCTGTCTGTGCAATGCCGAGCATTGCCAATGCTGTCAGTAATGATTTGATTTTCATGTGTAAATATATGTTTTTATGTTGGTTTGTAAATGGCATGTAGTCAGTCGACCCATTCGCGAGGGTCGCGTTTCGACGGGCCGTAATCGGTGGGGGAGGGGTTGGGGTTGCAATAGCCGCAGAAGGGGACTGGGCGGTCGCGAAGGTTTTTGATTTGCCGTATGTCGGTTATGTCGGTTATGTCGAGCATGTCGCCGGGGAGGTGCTTGAAGTCGGTTGCGCAGGCGCGGTTGAGGTGGCTTACGCAGGCGCTAATGGAGCAGGGGTATACTTTGCCGTTGACTACGGAGATGCATCCGCGGTTGAAGCATTTAAAGTGGGCGATGCGTGGGTTGTGGCGCTTAGCGGGGTCGAGGCTGAAGCGGAGGAAAGAGCCTTCGAGGGTGCGGTCGCCGAATATTTCGTAGGTGGCTCCATGGCTGTCGCAAGTGGCCAAGGCTGCATCGTAGTCGAAGGGGATGGGGTAGATGGTGATTGAGATGACGATGTTGTTGCGTCGCGTAGCTTCCCAGAATGTGTTATCCATTTTGGGAAGTAGCAAACCGTTGGTGAACAGCGATATTTTGCTTGCCGGGAAATGGCGGCGCATGATGTCCATTGCTTCGGGCAGGTGGGGGTAGAGGAGTGTCTCGCCGCCTATGAGGTAGACGTCGGCGATGTCGGCGCCTACAGTGCAGCCCAGGTGCTCGGCGTCGCGGTTTAGCGTGTCAAGCGTTTCAAATTCTTTAGCTGCCAAAGGGCTATAATGGGTGCAACCTTTGCAGTTGAGGTTGCAGTAGTCGCTGAGGATGAATTCGAGCCGCAACGGCATGCGTCGGTGGGCTTGGATGGTGCGAACGAAGTTGCTTATTTTTTTGAAGAAGCTTTTCATGTAATTGCAAAAGTACGAAATATCGGGGATAAATCAAAATGCTATACGCCCTCCGCCCAGATTACGGGCAAAGAGGGCGTATGGTTTATGGTGGGGGTGTTCGTTGCCGGGCCGAGGCGAAGGCTTCGGCGTGTGGGGCACGATTATTTGTTGGCGCGTTTGCGTTCCAATTCGTCGAGGATTATTTTGCGAAGGCGCAGGTGGTTGGGGGTCACTTCGACGTATTCATCTTCTTTGATGTATTCGAGGGCTTCTTCGAGGGAGAAAACGATGGGGGGCACGATGCGGGCCTTGTCGTCGGCGCCCGAGGCGCGCATGTTGGTGAGCTTTTTGGATTTGGTGACGTTGACCACGATGTCGTTTTCCTTAGCGTTTTCGCCTACGACTTGGCCGGCGTAGACCTCTTCTTGGGGGAAGATGAAGAAGCGGCCGCGGTCCTGGAGCTTATCGATGGCGTAGGCGTAGGCAGTTCCGGCTTCCATTGCTATGAGCGAGCCGTTGGTGCGGCGTTCGATATCGCCTTTCCAGGGTTGGTATTCGAGGAATCGGTGGGACATGATGGCTTCGCCGGCTGAGGCGGTCAGCACGTTGTTGCGCAGGCCGATGATGCCGCGAGAGGGGATCTGGAACTCCATGTGGGTGCGGTCGTTTTGTGAGGTCATCGATATGAGGTCGCCTTTGCGGCGTGTCACCATGTCGATCATCTTGGAGGCATATTCTTCGGTGACGTTGATGGTGAGGAGCTCGACGGGTTCGCATTTGACGCCGTCGATTTCTTTGATAATGACTTGAGGCTGGCCTACTTGGAGCTCGTAGCCTTCGCGGCGCATGGTCTCGATGAGTACTGAGAGGTGGAGCACGCCGCGTCCGTAGACGGTCCATACGTCCTCGTGGTCGGCTTTGGTGACGCGGAGGGCGAGGTTGCGGTCGAGCTCTTTGGTGAGGCGTTCGCCGATATGGCGTGATGTGACGTACTTGCCGTCGCGGCCGAAGAAAGGCGAGTCGTTGATGGTGAAAGTCATCGACATGGTGGGTTCGTCGATGGCGATGCGGGGGAGAGCTTCGGGGTTGTTCCAATCGGCGATAGTGTCGCCAATTTCGAAGCCTTCGATGCCTACGAGTGCGCAAATGTCGCCGCTGCTCACTTCGGCCACCTTTTTGCGGCCCATGCCTTCAAAGGTGTGCAATTCTTTGATTTTCTGGCGCACTGTGGAGCCATCTTTTTTGCAGAGGGCGATGTCTTGGCCTTCGCGGAGGGTGCCGCGGTGTACTCGTCCGATGGCGATACGTCCCACGTAGTTGCTGTAGTCGAGCGAAGTGATGAGCATCTGGGCGTCGCCTTCGAGCTGTTGTGGCTCGGGAATGTATTGTATTATGGCGTCGAGCACGGGGAGGATGTTGTCGGTAGGCTTCTGCCAATCGGTGCTCATCCAGCCGTTTTTGGCCGATCCGTAGATGGTGGGGAAGTCGAGTTGCTCCTCGGTGGCGTCGAGGCTGAACATCAGGTCGAACACCATTTCCTGCACCTCGTCGGGGCGGCAGTTGGGCTTGTCGACTTTGTTGATGACGACTACAGGCTTGAGCCCCATTTGTATGGCTTTCTGCAATACGAAGCGGGTTTGGGGCATCGGTCCTTCGAATGCGTCGACCAGTAGGAGGCATCCGTCGGCCATGTTGAGCACGCGCTCCACTTCGCCGCCGAAGTCGGCGTGTCCCGGGGTGTCGATGATGTTGATTTTGTAGCCTTTGTAGTTGATTGATACGTTTTTCGACAGGATAGTGATGCCGCGTTCGCGTTCGAGGTCGTTGTTGTCGAGGATAAGTTCGCCGGCGTTTTGGTTCTCACGAAAAAGGTTGCCGGCAAGGAGCATTTTGTCGACGAGGGTCGTTTTGCCGTGGTCGACGTGAGCGATAATCGCAATGTTTCTGATTTTCTGCATATGAATGAAGCTCTAAAGCGGGTGCAAAGTTACGCATTTTTCTTGATACTTACGATACTATTGTCCTCAAAAATTCAAATGAACTTTTTCGGCGAAATTTTGTGGATTTAATTTTATTTTATAAATTTGCATCGGAAATGTGTAGGACGTAGGTTCTCTCTCCATCCAATTCGTTTTATTTGTTGCGCGATGCTTCGCCGATAGGTCTTGATGGCAAGCAGTATTGAATATCGGTTAATTCACTTGGGCGTCGGCAATTGGTCAATCACCTATTAATCAAGAGTTCCCGATTTATTACATATCGTTTGCAATTGAACTATATGCACTGGGTGAACGTTATTTGTCGGGTACCATATTTCCAATACGATTTAGCATATTGACTTCTTGACATTCCGTTTTTTTAATGGGAATCGTCGGATTTTGATAGTATCAAATTTTCTTCCTGCGATAATTATTTTCATATTACATAACTAAGTAGTCCTATCTGAAAAAAGAGATAGGACGGGTGGGGTTGAAGAATGAGCCGGCCCGATGCGGGCAAAGCATTGAGGCAAGCTGAAAGGAAATCCTTTTCAGAAAGTTGAGCCGCTCCATAAGTGGTGGCTCCATGGTAAAAAAATTGATGGCGGCAAGGCCATTGAGAGTGAACACGATAAAAAGAAAGAATTAACTATATTATAACAATATGTATAATATTCATGAACTTACGGCTATGGACGATGAGCAACTTCGCCAGGTAGCCGAGTCGATGGGAATAAAGAAGTTTAGTCCCGACAAGCGACAAGATATCATCTACGACATTCTTGACAATCAAGCCATAAATGTGGCGTCGACCACTGCGAGCAGTATGCCGGAGAAGAAGCCGCGCCGTTCCACTCGCGACAAGCGCAGTGACAAGGGCTCGCAGCGCCCGAATGGCGGAGCGCAGGCAGATGCTGGAGGCAATGATGCCACGCCGGCAGCCGAAAGCAATGATACGCCGCGTGCGCGCCGCGGTCGCAAACCGAAATCGGAGACAACGGCGCAAGCTGAGCAAACGGTATCGGCCGAAGCCCCGGCAGCCGTCGAAGGAACCGATGGCCAAGCCGATGGCAAGACAGCCACGTCGCGTCGCGGACGTAAGCCCAAAGCCAAGCCCGAGGGGGATGCCAAAGCCGAGGCCGGCGATGATATGCCTCGCCAGCAGGTGGCCGACGTTGACGGCAATGCCGCCGATGCGCCAACTGCCAATGCGCACCCCGCTGTAGCCGCCGACGCCCCCGCGAGCACCACTGCTGCCGATTTCACGGCCGATAGCGTCCCCGATGATAATGCTGCCGCCGCCGACAATCAGCAATCGCAGCAACAGCCCCGCCAACAGCAACAGCCGCAACGCGACCAGCGACAGCAATCGGCTTTCGGATCGTTCTTCCCACGTGCCGGTGGCAAGACTTTTGCCCCTCGTTCGCAGAAAGAACGCGAGGAGGCCGCAGCAGCCGCGGCCGCCGCACCGATCATCATCTACGAGCCTGGTAAAGATACTCAACAACAACAGCAGCAACAGCAGGGCCAGAGCAAAAAGAACAGGAAAAACCGCAATAAGCAGCAACAACAGCAGCAACAGCCCGTTCACCAGGAGCACCGTTACAACTTCGACGGTATCATCCAGGCACAAGGCGTGCTTGAAATAATGCCCGAGGGCTACGGCTTCCTGCGTTCGAGCGACTACAACTACCTTGCCTCGCCCGACGACATCTATGTCACCCAGCAGCAGATCAAACAGTATGCTTTGCGACAAGGCGACGTGGTGGAGTGTACGATACGTCCGCCCCATGAAGGCGACAAATATTTCCCTATGAGCGAAGCGCTGATGATCAACGGCCGTACCCCCGAGTTCATACGCGACCGTGCCCTCTTCGAGCATCTCACTCCGCTTTTCCCCGACGAGAAGTTTGACCTCACATCAGGGCGTTCGTGCAACATATCCACGCGCGTGGTCGACATGTTCGCGCCCATAGGCAAGGGGCAACGCGGATTGATTGTGGCCCCGCCCAAGACTGGTAAAACACTTCTACTCAAAGATATAGCCAACGCTATAGCCGAGAACCACCCCGAGACCTATATCATGATACTTCTCATCGACGAACGTCCGGAGGAGGTCACCGACATGATGCGTTCGGTCAACGCCGAAGTCATAGCATCGACATTCGACGAGCCGGCCGACCGTCATGTCAAGATAGCCGGCATAGTGCTCGAGAAGGCAAAACGTATGGTGGAATGCGGTCACGACGTGGTCATACTCCTCGATTCCATCACCCGATTGGCACGTGCTTACAACACCGTGAGCCCCGCGTCGGGTAAGATACTATCGGGTGGCGTCGACGCCAACGCATTGCAAAAGCCGAAACGCTTCTTCGGCGCAGCCCGCAACATAGAGGGAGGCGGCTCGCTCACAATCATTGCCACGGCTTTGACTGAGACAAGTTCGAAGATGGACGAGGTTATCTTTGAAGAATTCAAGGGCACCGGCAACATGGAGCTGCAGCTCGACCGCAAACTGTCGAACAAGCGAATATTCCCCGCAGTCGACATCACAGCATCAAGCACGCGCCGCGACGACCTGCTATTGCGCACCGAGACGCTCAACCGCATGTGGATACTACGCCGGTTCCTCTCCGACCGCAACTCTATCGAAGCAATGGAATTTATCAAAGACCGCATGGAACGTACGCGCGACAACGACGAGCTCCTACGCACCATGGGCGACTAACCGACAAAACTTAATTGAGGAATGCGCGACCAGCAACAACTTGAGGGCGTTACCCTCCTCGGCAACACCGGTGTGAAATATCCTACCGAATATGCTCCCGAGGTGCTTGAGACATTTGTCAACAAGCACCCCGACAATGAGTATCTCGTCACTTTCACCTGCCCGGAATTCACATCGTTGTGCCCCAAGACCGGGCAGCCCGATTTCGCCAAAATCATCATCAACTACATACCGCGTCAACGCATGGTCGAGAGCAAAAGCCTGAAGCTGTATCTATTCAGTTTCCGCAACCACGGCGACTTCCATGAAGATTGCGTCAACATCATCATGAAGGACCTGTGCCGGCTCATGGACCCGCGTTACATCGAAGTCAAAGGCATCTTCACCCCGCGAGGAGGCATCGCCATATATCCCTTTGCCAACTATGGCGACGACGAGCACCAATGGCTGGTGCAGCAACGCCTTGAAGCTTCGTTTCTCGACTCGTTTTAGGCATAAATAGCAAAGAAGGATTTGTAAAAATCGCAGATATGAAAAATTCATTGATAGTATATTCCGGAGGGCTTGACTCTACGACATTGCTATGGGAATATGCCCCGGAGATAGCCATGGCCGTCAACTTCAGCTATGGTTCCAACCACAACGCCCGCGAGGCTGAATGTGCACGTCGCAACTGCGCTCGCCTTGGCATCAAGCTTATCGAAATCGACCTCGGATTTATGGGACGGTATTTCAAAAGTTCGCTTTTGGCTGGCGCCGAAGCCATCCCGGCGGGCAACTACGACGGCGAAAACATGCGCTCCACCGTAGTGCCTTTCCGCAATGGCATAATGCTGTCGGTGGCTGCCGGGCTTGCCGAAAGCAATGGACTGTCAACCATACTTATCGCCAACCATGCCGGCGACCATGCCATATATCCCGACTGCCGCCCCGGCTTCGTTGATGCCATGGGCGAGGCTATCGAAGAAGGCACTTACGAAGGTATCAGGCTCTTGGCGCCCTACACCTTGCTCACCAAAGCCCAGATTGTGGAACGTGGCTCCCGTATCGGAGTAGACTACAGCGACACCTACAGCTGCTACCGTGGCGGAGAGCATCATTGTGGCACATGTGGCACCTGCCGCGAACGTGCCGAAGCATTCGCCCTCGCCGGTGTCGCCGACCCTACTATTTACGATTAAGCTTCACGACAATGATTGACGTGCTCTTTTCCGAAGAATTTAAAGGGTTGGCCCCCGACTATCGCATGCTCCAGATTGAGGCCGACGTGGTTGGCGGCGCCACGCCCGAGGCTCTCACCGATGAAATCAATCGCTTCGCCGAGTCGATGCAGCAAGTGATGGAAATAGCCGATATCAACCGCCGCCCCGGCATAGCAGCCACGCGTGCCGCCTACAAGCGATTTGGCAAGGACCCCAACCGTTACCGGCCATCGCAGGAGCAAATGTCGCGTCGCATTCTCAAGCAATTGGGACTATACGTGGTCAACAACCTCGCCGATGCCGGCAACCTGCTATCGCTCAAATGCGGTTGCTCGCTCGGAGTATTCGACCGCGACAAGATATCGGGCACGGCAATCACCCTCGGCCGCGGACGTCATGACGAGCCATATTGCGGCATAGGACGTGGCGAGCTTAATGTCGAAAACCTGCCCATCATCCGTGATGCGATAGGCGGTATCGGTACGCCCACATCCGACAACGAGCGCACGTCGGTCGACACCTCCACCCGCCGTATCCTCGTCACGGTCAACATTTACGGCGACGCCGATATGGCTGATGCCGACATCGACGCCGAAGCACGCCGCCTGCTCTCATCCTACTGCTCGGCCACCAACATAGAGTCGCGTGTGGTGCGCGCTTAACACTTTAATATCATCATTTTATTATGAAATCTCTCCGTATTTTCTCCGGTAACATCAATCTCCGATTCATCGAGGAGGCTGTGCAAGCCCTCGACGACGGCAACCTCATCATCTATCCCACCGACACGCTTTATGCCATAGGTTGCGATGCTACCAACCAGCGAGCCATAGAGCGCGTGTGCCGCATCAAAGGTATAAATCCGCAGAAACAGCATCTCTCCATCATGTGCGCCGACATGAGCCAAGCGGCGCGCTTTGCCCGTATCGACAACAACGCCTTCGACACCATGCGCCGCAATTTGCCCGGCCCCTTCACTTTCATCTTGCCTCCCGCCACCACCTTGCCCAAAGTATTCAAAGGCCGCAAAGAGGTAGGCGTCAGAGTACCCGACGACGATGTGGCTCGTTGCCTTGCGCAAGAACTGGGCCGGCCGTTGCTCACCACCTCCATAATCACCGAGAGCGCCGAGAGCACAGATAGCGACGACTACCATGCCCGTATGGTTGAAATGGCCGACAGCTACAAAGCCGATGTCAGTTTGCTCATCGACTCCGGTCCTCGCAACTGCGTCCCATCGGCCATCGTCGACCTGATGGATTCCTCCGACCCTGTCATACTCCGCGACGGCCCCATCCCATTGCAATAGCCTCGCCACTTAAGCGCATACGTTGTGCTGCCCCTCGCAAAAGGTGGGGCGGTGTTTGTGTCCAAACATTAGCGCCGACTGTAATACGCTGCATTACAGCGCATTGGGAAGCCAATGTAAAAATTAATTTGGAAATACCGAGTATTGTTTATAAATTTGCCGTGTCAAAAAATATGGCGCTGAAGCAAGAGAGCGGAAGTAGCCTTACGGAAGACCGGTGCAAATCCGGCACAGTTCCCGCTGCTGTAATTTCATCTTTGTCGGGCATCTTGGAAGTGGTGGCAACGCCACGCCGAGTGCAGGCAATTAAAAAAGGGAGCGATGACAAGCCATTGGCATTAAGCTGAGAAGGCGGCGCATCCCCGGAATAAGTCAGAAGACGAGTTTTGACATTGTCACGACGTAGTACGGAGGATGCTTGTCATGATACAATAGGAATAGATGGTAAGGCAGCCATTGAGCTCCCGATAGCCATTGGTAATGGGCAAAGATGCGCATAAGATTGCGCGGCATAGACCTATTAAAGTGGCGGCTCAGGAGCGCGATATATTCCGGTGTAATAGTGCGGCTATTACGGCTATTACACGAAGCTATTGATCATGAACGTTGTTGAAGAGGATTGTAGCAACCAATACTCAAGATATAAATCCGGTTACCACGCGTGACTCACGCCGGCAACCGGATAATTTTTTTGTGTGTTTTTTGACTTACTACAATCAATATTATGTGGACAAAACCAGCCATATTAGCAGCATTTTTAACAATAGCCATTGCATCGGAAGCCGAAGTGGCGCACACCGACAGCATCGTGCTCAGTGGGGTAGAAGTAGTGGCAACAAAGCCCAATGCCGATATCCTACCCGTGCAGACACTGACCGGCGATGAATTGCAACGCCTCAACAGCAATTCCGTTGCCGATGCCTTGCGCTATTTCGCCGGAGTCCAGGTAAAAGACTATGGCGGCGTAGGTGGAATCAAGACGGTCAACATTCGTTCGATGGGCACTAACCATACCGGTGTGGTATACGATGGCGTGGAATTGGGGAATGCGCAAAACGGGCAGATTGACCTGGGGCAATTTTCCTTAGACAACATCGAAACCATATCGTTGCACAATGGCCAGCGGAGCCGTATACTGCAGCCGGCAAGCGACTTCGGCAGTGCCGGTACGATTTATATGCGCACCCGTGTGCCGCAATTCAAGGATGGCGAAACTTATCACGCTCGTGGCACCATACGTTGCGGCTCCTTCGACCTTATAAACCCATCAGCCCTTGTGGAATTGAAACTCTCCCCGGCAGTCAACGCCTCATTGTCGGCCGAATGGGTTAACTCGTCGGGTAAGTATAAATTCCGCTATCGGCGTGTCAACCCCGCCGGTGAACTTGCCTACGACACCACAGCGGTAAGGCAGAACGGCGACATCAATGCTACACGCCTGGAACTCAACGTCAATGGACTATTAGCCAATGGCGAATGGCATGCCAAATTCTATAACTACAACTCCGAGCGAGGCGTGCCCGGGGCCATTGTCAATAATGTGTGGCGTCGCGGTGAGCGTATATGGGACACCAACTCCTTTGCGCAAGCATCTACGACTTTGTCGTGGGGTCGATACACCATGCTTAATTCCATCAAATATGCGTCGTATCGCACCCATTATGTCAACAACGACGACAAGCAGATTAAGGTCGACAACCTTTACCGACAAAAAGAATTGTACATCTCTACAGCCAATCGTTTCACTCTGTCCGACCGCATCGCCGTGTCGGTAGCATCTGATTTCAAATGGAACCGCCTCGACGCCGACATGTACGGCTTTGCACAGCCCGACCGAATATCCGCTATGCTCGCTGTCGCCGGTGAAATGGACTTTGGTCGCTTCAAGGCTCAGGCTTCGGCTCTCGGCACTATTATCCACGACAGTATGGACGGGCAGCAAGCACCACCCGACAAGCATGTCCTTACGCCGGCGGTCTACGCTTCCTACCACCCATTCCACGACCGTGGACTATCGTTGCGCGCATTCTATAAACGCTCATTCAGGATGCCTACGTTCAACGACTTGTATTATGCCGACATGGGCAACTCGCAGCTTCAACCGGAGTATGTCACGCAATACAATCTCGGTTTACTCTACGACAAAAAACGTCGTGGCCTCGTTAACTGCCTCCGATTCTCCGCCGACATCTATTACAACAAGGTGCGCGACAAGATTATCGCCTACCCCAAGGGCCAACAGTTTCGCTGGACCATGCTCAATTTGGGACGCGTGGAAATACGCGGAATCGACCTGACTGCTTTGCTCACTCTCAATCCTGCCGACCGGCTATTTATCACATTCCGGGCTCAATACACCTATCAGCGAGCCATCGACGTGACCAACCCTGCCGACAATTATTATCGCGACCAGATACCCTACATTCCCCGCAACTCCGGCGCTGCTGTCGTCAATGCGCAATGGCGCGATTGGAGCTTCAACTATAGCTACATCTATGTGGGCGAGCGCTACAATCAGCAAGAGAATATTAGATATAATTACACCCAGCCGTGGTACACCTCCGACATATCACTGTCGCGCGATTTCCTCTTCGGCAACCTCCGCGCTCGGGTGCTTCTCGAAGTCAATAATCTCCTCAGCCAGGACTACGATGTGATACTCAACTATCCCATGCCCAAGCGCAACTATCGCTTGTGCGTGTCGGTAGAGATATGATGAATGATAAAGCAAATCAGCACATGAATAGTACGTTTAGATTTTTCATAATTTTTCTGCCACTCCTGACGCTCACCACGGGCTGTCGTGACGACGAGCTCGTGGTGCCGACGGAGTATGACATCATTCCCGATACCCCTGTTGCCGATTCCCAAATACGCGGATTCTATCTCCTTAACGAGGGCAATATGGGCTCTAATAAATGTACGCTCGACTATATGGACTTTCCCACGGGACTATATGCCCGAAATCTATACGCCGAACGCAATCCCACCGTCGTCAAAGAGCTTGGCGACGTAGGCAACGACATAGGCATCTACGGGAGCAGGCTTTACATAGTGGTCAACTGCAGCCACAAGGTTGAGGTGCTCGATGCGCGTAGCGGAATACGCCTCGGCCAGGTCGATATACCCAATTGCCGTTATGTGCGTTTCCACCGCGGCAAAGCCTACGTCAGCTCTTATGTAGGACCAGTCCTTATCGACCCCGACGCACCCAAGGGAGCGGTATATGAAGTTGACACCCTCACCCTCAGCGTCACGCGTAAATGCACTGTGGGATACCAGCCCGAGGAGATGGAAGTGGTCGACGACTATATGTATGTGGCCAATTCTGGCGGCTACCGTGCTCCCGACTACGACAACACTGTCTCTGTAATTCAGATGATTGATTTCAAACAAGTGCAGCAGATACCCGTGGGCATCAACCTGCACCGCCTCAAAAAGGACCGTTACAACAAGCTTTGGGTGACTTCGCGAGGCGATTACCAATATAGACCGTCGCGTTTGTATGTAATGCAGAAGAAACCGGGATACAATCAGATGATTGTGACAGACACCATCCCTGTAGCCTGCTCGAATATGGCTTTCTTCGGCGACTCGCTATACTATTATGCAACTGTATGGAACAACTATACTGCTTCCAACACCATCTCCTACGGCATTATCGACCTGCGCTCCAAAAAGGTGGTGAGCGACAACTTCATCACCGACGGCTCTCAAAATGATATTGTGATGCCCTACGGCATTGCCATACATCCCGAGACCGGCGACATCTACATTACCGATGCCAAAAACTATGTGTCGTCGGGCACGCTATATTGCTACGACCGCTTCGGCCGCCGTAAATGGAGCGTGCGCACTGGCGATATCCCGGCCCACATTGCGTTCCTACCCAGAAGCGTTTATGGCAAATAATTCATAGCGACTGAATAATGAAAAAGCTACACCTACTCTTATCGTTATCGACTATGTCGATTGCTTTGTTGGCCTCATGCGACCACCATGTCGACATTGTGAACCTCGGCATTGACGATGTATATTATGTGGAGCGGATGCGCAAACTGCCTCTCCATTCGGCATTTACCGGCAGCGAGTATCGCTGGACGGTCAACGGAAAAGTAGTGTCGACATCGCCCGACTATATATTCATGGAAAGGGAGGAGGGTGCCTACGATGTGTCGTTCGACATAATTGACGATGCCTCCCCCTACCATTTCGACTTCAAAGTCTACGTGCTACATGAGGAGATTGAATATAGCCCGTACATATCGCAAGTGTATGAATATTGCCCTGCGCCGGGACAGTTCGTCAACGAGATGCCGCAGTATGACGATGGTGACACCGCCGCCGATATGGTGCGAAAAGCTCAAGAATGTATCTCGGGCACCAATGATATTATGATATCGCTCGGAGCCTATGGCGGCTATGTCACTTTCGGCTTCGACCATACGGTGGTCAACGTGGCGGGGGAATATGATTTCCGTATATGGGGCAACTGCTTTTATGAAGCCGTCAACCCCGATGCCCGCGGCGGTTCGGCTGAACCGGGTATCGTGATGGTGAGCTACGACAGCAACTGCAACGGTGTCCCCGACGACGATTGGTATGAACTCGCCGGAAGCGATTATTACGCCAACACCACCCTTCACAACTATACCATTACCTATCATCGTCCCGACGCCGATAAATCCCCCATCCCCGACGATACGGGCTTCATCAGCGACTCGCAGTATATCGCTTGGCACGACTCGCAAGGATCGGATGGCTATGTGGCTAAAAATATTTTCCACAAGCAGAGCTACTGGCCACGCTGGATGGATGATAGCCCATCGCTGTCGTTCAACGGCTCCTGCCTCCCGCAAAATGGCTTTGAGACATCGGGCTACGGCTCCTACTATGTGCTATACTCCTTCGACTGGGGCTACGTCGACAATCATCCCAACGACTATGCCGACCTTAACTCCTTTGATATCTCAAATGCCGTTGACGCCGATGGCTATCCGGTCAATCTCCCCGGTGCCGACTTCATAAGGGTATATACCGGCGTCAATCAGTATTGCGGATGGTTGGGCGAGACTTCTACCGAGCTGTCGCGCGCGCAGGATTTGCATATACAGCTTCCAGGTATCCCCGACATTTAACAATTCATTATAATCACCATTTTATGAAAATGAAATCTTTACTAACTACATTTGCCGCGGCTTTGGCTATCACTGCCTCTGCTGGCCCGGCTAAAATCCAAGGCGTGCCTTACGAGACTTATGCCGCACGCCACAACCTGCCTATCCAACCGCTTTTCGACATCCCCGACACGGGGTCGGAATTGCCTTCCAGTGACAAATTTACTTTCGACATGATTGAAAACTGGACCGGCTCCGGCGAAAACCGTGCCGCGCTCGTCATTCAATGGAACGATGCCGATGGCCGCGACCCCGCCGCTCTCGTGTTCGGGTACCGTTGGGACGGCACCGCCACCGGGTATGAGATGTTTAGAGACGTCGTGCTCAACAACCCTCAACTTTTCGGACTCCTTCAGCGCACCAACGTAGGCTGCGACATCTCGGCAATTGCCCCCGATGGTTACACCGTCGATGGTATCGGATGGGATGACGACGAAAGCGGCGACCCGGGTATTTGGGACTCGGCAAACAATGATTATTACTATCCCGAAGGTGGTCTGCAGTATCACCCGCGTGGCGGCAGTAGCATCGACGGGTCTTATCCCGACTACGACTACGACAATTGGAAAGCCGTAGATGCCAAAGATATATGGCAGGCGGGATGGTACCAAGGGTATTGGTCGTATTGGGTCAGAAACTCCCAATCGCAACCATTCAGCTATTCAGGCGTTGGCGTGTCGTGCCGTCAGCTCGTTGATGGCTGTTGGGACGGCTGGAACTTTTGCCCCGGTATGACGTCGGTGCCCTGGAAAAAGTTTATGCCTGCCCCTCCTGCCATCCCTGCCGATGCTGTCACTGAATTTAATATCAATGGCCTTTGCTACCGATTGAAAAACTACAAGAACAAGACGGTGGTGCTATGTGCGCCTTTTGATGGCTCTACTTATTCCGAATCTTCGCTCGTCTCGCTCGGCGATGGCCGCCATACCATCCATTCCTCATTTGTCTATGAGGACGTGACCTACACCGTGGTCGGCATCGACAATGAGGCTATGGTTGGCGCTGAAATCAATGATATCGTCATTCCCGATGCCGTTACGTCGATTGGTGCAAGCGCTTTTGCCGGAAGTACGCTGTCTTCTGTCTCCTTCTCCGACAATCTCGCTGTGATTGGTGAGTCGGCTTTTGCCGGATGTACATACCTTACAGCTGTTACATTCCCTAAGGCTTTGACCGAAATCCCTGCCAATGCTTTTGCCTACTCCGGGTTGCAAGGCTCGTTGGTGATTCCTCCTACGGTATCCTCTATACTGGAATCGGCATTTGAAGGCTGCGAAAGCCTTACTTCGGTCGAGTTGCCTCAAAGCCTGCGTTTAATGTTGGCACAGGCCTTTGCCGGTTGTACCGCGCTGACCGATGTCAAAGTATATGCCACCCAACCGCTCAGCGTGGAGCCCGGTATCTTCGCCGACGTTGTCTTCACTGCTGCCACGTTGCATTGCCCCAAAGGTTTCGCCGACGTTTATGCTGAAGCCGATGTGTGGAAAAACTTTACAACTATAACCGATGATTTCCTCCTTGATGTCAACAACGGCGACAGGTTCGTTTACCAAAAGATGCCTTACGAGATCACATCTCTCGAAGATGACAATATGACCGTCAAGGCCAAATTCCACCATTTCGACGGTGTGCATCGCGACACTGCTGTCGAGCGCGCCAATGCCAAATTCTCAGGCGATATCGTCATCCCGTCGCAGGTGGTATATATGGACAAAACTTTCCGAGTCACTGAGATTTCCGACTCTGCTTTCTACAAAGCTAAAAATCTCACATCCGTCGCCATGCCGGCCGATATCAAAGGCTTCGGAAAAAACATGTTTGACGGTTGCGAGAAACTTGTCAGCTGCAACATACCCGACGATGTTACCGAGATTTCTCCCTCCTGCTTCTCCAACTGTAAGGCTCTTGAGTCGATAGTACTGCCGGCGGGGGTATCTTCAATCGGCGAAAACGCCTTTTACTATTGCTCGGCTCTTAAATCCATCAATTTGCCCGATGGCTTGACTTCCATTGGCGAGCGTGCCTTCTACCAGTGTGCCGCACTCGGTAATATCACTCTGCCAAAAGGCGTTACTCAAATCCCAAATTATGCTTTCTCTAATTGCGAATCTTTTACCCAATTTGAATTTGGCGATCAGGTCACTTCTATCGGCACATATGCTTTGTCGAATTGCAAAAAATTGGCTTCGGTGAAATTGCCGTCGACGCTCACGGCTTTGCCCAATTCGATATTTGACGGATGTAGCGCACTTGAATCAGTTGAAATCCCTTCGACGGTGACTTCAATTGGCTCTTACGCGTTCCGCTATTGCCCTCTCCCCAACATCGCTATCCCTGGTCAGGTGACCAAAATCGGCTCCGGCGCTTTCTATGGCTGCTCGGCAATGACGGAGGCCGTAATCCCCGACGGAGTCACCACCATTGAGTCTGCTCTCTTCCAGGCTTGTACCAGCCTCTCCTCCGTTCGCCTGCACGACGGAATAACCAAAATTGGGTCTTCAGCTTTCCGCGGATGTAGCAAGCTCGCTTCCATTTCTCTCGGCAACAATGCGCGTAGCATCGCTGTGCAACTGCCCTCGAAGATTACTTCTATCGAATCATATGCTTTCTACGGCTGTTCGTTGATTACCGATGTCGTGCTCCCGCCCAAAGTAACATCTATTGGTACTTACGCGTTCCAAAATTCAGGCCTTTCTAACATTACTCTCGACGATGCCCTTATTACAATATCAAGCAACTGCTTCAATGCTACTAAACTGACGGAGGTGGAAATCCCGGCAAACGTGAAAACTATCTCTGCCAATGCGTTCCTTAATTGTCCTACCGACATTAAGATTTTCATTTGCAATCCCGATAAATTGACATCGCTGGCTTCCTATTCGTTCCGACTCACTTCTTCATCTCCCTATGTGTATGCCGCTCTGACTGTGCCTGTTGGATATGCATCGGCTCTTTCTACCAAGAGATACTGGAAATCATCAGTTATTTCCGAGCCTGCGCTGGCTGGTATCGACTACGATCTTGACGACCCGGTTGTCAGCGAACTCAATTCCGTGGAATTGTCTACCACCATCTCTCCGATCTACGGCTCCGAGTTGCCCTCTCGTTTCGCTGCTGCCAATAATGCGGCGCTGCTACCCACTCTTACTGTCAAGGCTCTCTATGCTCCCGAAGGCTCTGAAAACGCTCCCGCTGAGTCGCTTGCCGAGCTCTCCGACAATAAAGCCACTGCCACGATTACCGATGCGCTCCCCGAAATTCGCTATGTATATCGCTTCGCAACTACGGCCGATGATGCTTCGACTGTTTTCACTTCGGCTGATGCTTCGTTCGTTACCGGCACTACCGGCGTTGCCGATATCTGTGGCGATACTACTGATGCTAATGTCACATTCTTTGACATCAATGGCCGCAAAGTCAACCCCGGCACGTCTATGCTCCCCGGTGTCTATATCCGAGTTGTCAGCTCCGACGGCAATATTGTAACTGAAAAAGTAATCATAAAATGAACCGCATACTCTTTTCATTATTTTTCGGCACTATGGTAGCCCCGCTATGTGTGGCGGGCGCTGCCGCTGCCGATTATTCCGATGGCGTATTTATTGTCAACGAGGATTGGTATGGCCACCAAAACTCTACCGTCAATTTCCTGCGCCCCGACGACCCCGACGGTGAATATTGGGAATACCGTGTCATACAAAACAACAACCCCGGCATGGAAGTGGGTTGCACTTGCCAGTATGGCGCCATCCACGATGGTAGGCTGTTTCTCATTGCTAAGCAGGATAAGGACCCGGGCGCTTCTATTTCGGGCGGCCGTATCACGGTGGCCGACGCGTCTACTCTTAAAATCATAGCTCAGTTGCCGCTCATCGACCCCTCGGGTGCGCAATGCGACGGCCGCGCTTTCGTGGGGGTCGACTCCCACAAGGGTTATGTCACTTCCTCCAATGGCCTATGGGTGTTCGACCTCGACAGTTATACGATAACTGGGCAGGTTGCTGGGTCCTCCAACCCCGATGCCGATTCTGACTCCTCTCGCCCGAATACCGACCCTACCGGTTCGCTATATCATGGCCAGAGCGGTATGGCTGTATACACTGCCGGAAAAGTGTTTGCCGCTCATCAGTCGGCCGGATTGCTGGTGATCGACCCGGCTGTCGATGCCGTGGTCAATACCATCTCAATGGATTTTGTGCAAGAGGGCGCCGGCATCGGTTCGGTGGTCCTCTCCAAGGATGGCTTCCTGTGGCTGAGCGTTGCCCCTAATGTCAATGGAATGGGACTGACGTTGCCATATCTGGTTAAGGTCGACCCGGTGTCGTTGGAGTGCGAAGTCATTGATATCCCCGACGGCATTTACGCCCCCGCCAATTCCTGGTATGCATGGACACCCGACGGCTTCTGCGCTTCGTCGGTTGAGAACGTGCTCTATTGGAACGGCGGTGAAAGCTCATGGTTCTCGCAAAGCCATATCTATCGCTACGATATCGACAACGACGAGTTCTCCCTATGGCTCGACCTTGAGGACGACCCCGACAATTGGAATATCTACGGCTGCTCCATGCGTGTGCACCCTGTCACCGATGAAATGTATGTCTCGATGTTCCACTCTTTCCAGGATCCTACCTACAAATTAGTGCGGTTCGATTCCGATGCTACCGTTATTCGCGAGTATCCCATGATTTCCAATTACTGGTTCCCGTCATTACCGGTGTTTGCCGTAAATGGTGGTAGCTCTTCGGCCGACAATTTGACCGACTACGTGGCCCGACTTTTTCCTGTGGCGGGCGGTGTGTCGGCAATTGGCCTTGCCGGTTGCACGCTCCAGATTTTTGATATCAGCGGCTCATGCGTCTTTGTCCAGCTGATACGCGATGACCATGAAGTCGTCTCACCCTCGCTCCCCTCGGGATTTTACATTGTGCGCGCCGGTTCTCATTCCCTCAAAGTGAGACTCTGACCGCGCCCCACCTTATCGCCCGTTTGCCTCCCCATCGCCTCATAGCTCCTACAATATGAGGCGATGGGGAGGCTGTGTGCTGTAATGTCAAAAAAAATGTGTATCTTTACCGAATGAAATTTTGACATTACTGTTTTTGCACATACGTAACATTTATGAAACGATTATCAGCAATATTAGCAGCTGCCGTCGCTGCCTTATTCCCAGCAATGGCATGTACAAGCCTCATCGTGGCTAAGGGCGCTGGCGAGGATAATAGCGTGTTTATTACCTATGCCGCCGACTCGCATAGCCTCTACGGCGAACTTTACAACCAGCCGGCTGCCGACCATCGCAAAGGCGATGTGCGCAAAGTGGTGGAATGGGACACCGGCAAACCGCTTGGCGAAATTCCCGAAGTGAAGCACACATATGCTACTATCGGCAACATGAACGAGCATGGGCTGACCATCGCTGAAAGCACTTGGGGCGGACGTGAGGAGCTCGCCGGAAGCGGCACTATCGACTACGGCTCGCTCATATACATAGCTCTGCAACGCGCTAAAACTGCTCGCGAAGCTTTGAAGGTCATGACCTCACTCGTGGATAAATACGGCTATGCCAGCGAGGGCGAGTCGTTCTCCATCGCCGACCCCAATGAGGTGTGGATTATGGAAATGATTGGCAAAGGCGCCAAGGATAAAGGCGCTGTGTGGGTGGCGCGCCGCGTCCCCGATGGATATATTTCTGGCCATGCCAACCATGCACGCATACACACTTTCCCCCTCGACGACCCCGAAACGCTGTATAGCAAGGACGTGATTTCTTTCGCCCGTAGCCAAGGCTATTTCGACGGCAAGGATGAGGATTTCGACTTCTCTAAGGCATATGCCATCACCGACTTCGGCGCTCTCCGTGGGTGCGATGCCCGTGTGTGGGCCTTCTTCAACCGCCATGCCGACGGTATGGATAAATATCTGCCGTGGATCGACCGTGCCGAGGGCGAGCCGTTGCCGCTTTGGGTGAAGCCTCGCAAACTCGTCTCTGCTGCCGACATGAAAGCCATGATGCGCGACCACTTCGAAGGCACCCCCTACGACATGACTCACGACATCGGCGCCGGTCCTTTCGACGTGCCTTACCGCTGGCGACCCATGACTTTTAAAGTCGATGGCGTTGAGTACACCAACGAACGCGCAATCGCTACTCAGCAAACCGGCTTCTCTTTCGTAGCCCAGATGCGCGACCATCTCCCCGACTACATGAAGGGACTGCTATGGTTCGGCACCGACGACGCCAACACATGCGTCTACCTCCCCATTTTCTGCTCTGTCGACCATGCCCCTCACGAAGTGGCTGTCGGCAACGGCGATATGAACACGCTCTCGTGGTCGGCCAATTTCTGGGTCAACAACTATGTCGCCAACCAAGCCTACAACCGCTACTCGTTGATGATACCCGACATCCGCCGGGTGCAGTCGGAACTCGAGGACGCTATCGTGGAGGATGTCAACGTGGCTATCGAACAGGTCCCCGAATTTGAAGCCGACGATGCCAAGGAGCTCCTCCAAAACCTCGCCGATATATGGGCGAAAAAAGCCACCGAGCGTTATAAGCAACTCGGCGATTACCTCTTCGTCAAATTCATGGACGGAAACATGAAAAAAGAGGAGAACGGCGCATTTAAACGCAACGAATACGGCATGCCGGCCTATCCCTCGTTCCCCGGCTACGTCGACGAGCGCTACTACCGTTCTATTGTTGAGGATGCCGGCGAGCATTTCAAAGTGCGTGAAATCAATTACAAATAATTAGCTCTCTAAGTGTTATGAAACTTGACGGACGACGCAGAAGCAGCAATGTCGACGACCGACGCCGCATGTCGGGCAAATCTATGGTAGCCGGTGGTGGCGTGATTGGCGCCATCGTGGCCGTCGTTATTACCTTGATGTCGGGCGGAGATATCGGCACTGCCATCAGCAATGCCACTGCCCAAGGCCTCGGTGGCGGCGGCTCTTACCCCGAATATGTGGAAGACGAAACCGATGCCTATCTCTTCGACCTCTCTTCCAAAGTTTTCGCCGGCACTGAGGATGTGTGGAAAGCGGAATTTGCCAAAAACGGATGGGGCGAATATGTCGAACCTAAACTGGTCATCTACAAAGATGCCGTGCAGACCGGATGCGGGCAAGGCTCTTCGCAAACAGGCCCGTTCTATTGCTCTGCCGACCAAACTGTCTACATCGACCTAAGCTTCTTCCGCGATATGCAGACCAACATCGGCGGTAGCGGCGACTTCGCCTACGCCTACGTCATTGCTCACGAAGTGGGCCACCATGTGCAATACCTCCTGGGCACCCTCAACGACAAGCACAACCAAATGGCACGGCTCTCCGAAACCGATGCCAACAAAATCAGCGTCCGCCTCGAGCTCCAAGCCGACTACTATGCCGGCGTATGGGCTTTCCACGACAACGCTATGTTTGGCTCTTTGGAAGATGGCGACCTCCAAGAAGCTCTCGACGTAGCCTCTAAAATCGGCGACGACTACCTCCAGCGCAAGGCCTACGGCCGTGAAGTCCCCGACAGCTTCAACCACGGTCGATCCGACCAGCGCGTCCGTTGGTTCAAAAAGGGCTTTGATACCGGGCTCTCCTCGGCCGGCGACACTTTCTCCCCCGCCTATGCCGCTCTCTGATCCCCCCTGATTCGTTGGCATTTTGACCCTATCCCGTCCCTTTTTGACCGCATTTATATATTTTTTCGCTATTTCGTATCAAAATGACAGGTTACTGCCTCGCAAATTTTGAAAATAGTCGTAAAATGAGTAATTTTGTGGCAAATTTAATATATAATTAGTTATCACTTTAAAATGAATGTAGCAATTGTAGGCGCAAGTGGCGCCGTTGGTCAGGAATTTCTCCGCGTACTCGATGAGCAGAATTTCCCTATTGATAACTTGGTTTTATTCGGCTCTGCTCGTTCTGCAGGCCGCAGTTATACGTTTAAAGGTAAGCAGTATACCGTTAAGGAACTTCGCGACAACCCCGACGATTTCAAAGACATCGACATCGCTTTCACTTCGGCCGGTGCCGGCGTCTCTAAGCAATATGCTTCTGTAATCACCGCGCATGGCGCTCTTATGATCGACAACTCCAGCGCTTTCCGCATGGACGTCGATGTGCCCCTCGTAGTGCCAGAAGTTAACGGCGACGACGCTTTCAATACCCCGCGAAACATCATCGCTAATCCCAACTGCACTACCATCCAGATGGTCGTTGCCCTCAAAGCCATCAACGACATCTCCCCGATACGCCGTGTCCACGTGGCTACCTACCAAGCCGCAAGTGGCGCCGGTGCTGCTGCCATGGACGAACTCGTTGAGCAATACCGCCAGCTCGGCGCCGGCGAGCAGCCTACCGTGAAAAAATTCGCCCATCAGCTCGCCTACAACGTCATCCCTCACATAGATGTTTTCACCGACAACGGTTACACCAAGGAGGAAATGAAAATGTACAACGAGACCAAGAAAATTATGCATGCCCCCAACCTCGATGTCAGCGCTATGTGCGTGCGAGTCCCCGTTATGCGTGCCCACTCCGAAGCCATATGGGTGGAAACCGAAACCCCGGTAAGCGTCGATACGGCTCGCGATGCTTTTGCTCGCGCCGAGGGTGTCATCGTCGTTGACGCTCCTATGGAAAACAAATACCCCATGCCTCTCGACATCGCCGGCAAGGACCCCGTTTACGTTGGCCGCATTCGCCAGGACCTTACCAACCCCAATGGCCTGTCTTTCTGGGTCGTTGGCGACCAAATCAAGAAAGGTGCCGCGCTCAATGCTGTTCAGATTGCCCTCTACATGCTCCGCAAAGGCGCATTCCAGAAATAACAACCCTTCCCCTCTCTCTCCACTCTCCGCTCTCCATCAAGCCTTAAATTGAACCATATCAATATCTTGAACCGTCCCCATGATGCTACTCTCCACCGCGCTCGTCAGCAACCCCGTGGCGATTTTCCTCATCGTCATGGTCATAATACTGATGGCGCCTTTGCTCCTCAACAAGCTCAAGATACCGCATATCATTGGCATGATAGTGGCGGGGATTATCGTCGGGCCTTTCGGCTTTAATATCCTTGCCGCCGACTCCAGCTTCAAAATCTTCGGTGAAGTGGGGCTGCTCTACCTCATGTTCCTGGCCGGCATCGAAATTGATATGTACCACCTCAAGCTCAACCTCAAACGTGGATTGGTGTTTGGCGCCCTCACGTTTGTCGTCCCGATGCTAATGGGCACTGTGGCAAGCGTTTACCTCCTTAAAATCGACTGGCTTACGTCTACTCTGCTGGCATCTATGTATGCCTCCCACACCCTTATTGCCTATCCCGTAGCTGCTCGTTTCGGCATCACAAAATCGCCGGCCGTTCTCATCGCCATTGTCGGCACTATTATCGCTGTCATCGGCGCACTCCTCGTGCTCGCCGGTGCCGTCAACATCCACCAAGTGGGCGAGTTCCAAAGCTCTTCCATCGCTTGGCTGCTGTGCAAATTGGTCATCTACTGCGCCGCGGTCCTTTACCTCTATCCACGTGTCACTCGTTACTTCTTCAAAAACTACTCCGACAACGTCACCCAATACGTCTTCGTGCTCGCAATGGTGCTGCTCTCAGCTCTTGTCGCCCGACTGATAGGGCTCGAAGCCGTTCTCGGCTCTTTCTTCGCCGGGTTAGTCCTCAACCGCTACATCCCTGTATCGTCAACGCTCATGAGCCGTATCGAATTTGTCGGCAACGCCCTATTCATCCCCTACTTCCTCATCGGCGTCGGAATGATGATCAACATTAGGGTAATCGGAAATATCGAAACGCTTTGGGTCACCGCCGTAATGCTCGTCATTGCCCTCTCAAGCAAATGGTTGGCAGCTTGGGGCGCACAAAAAATCTACCATATGGACAGCGCCGACCGTGGCATGATGTTCGGCCTCACCACCGCCCACACTGCTGTCGCGCTCGCTGTTGTCACCATCGGTTACAATATGACTCTCCCCGACGGCTCGCGTATGATGGACGAAACCATCCTCAACGGCACCGTACTCGTTATCCTCATCACCTGCGCCATCGCTCCCATCGTCACCACTCGTGCCGCTGCTCGCCTCAAACTCAAAATGGTGGAAAACGAAGTCGGTCTACAGAAAGAAGCCCAACGCCACTCTTCCCACACCCTCATCGCCGTTTCCAATCCGCTTACCGCCGGCTCGCTCGTCGAACTCGCGCTCCTATCTCGCCCCGTCAAAAAATCTCCCCTCGACTCCATCTTTGCCGTCAACGTCCGCAACGACAACTCCGGGCCTTCCAAAGCCTTGGCCCAAAATGTCATCGACCTTTCCCTCAAAGCCGCCGCTGCCGCAGGTAGCCAGCTCCTCACCATACAGCGCTACGATCTTAACACCGTCACCGGTATCGTAAACACCATCGAGGAACGCGACATCAACGAAGTGTTCATCGGAATGCACCGCAAAGCCACCGTCATCGACACTTTCCTCGGCGGAAAAACCGAACAGCTGCTCAAACTCACCAACAAAATGGTCGTAATCTCGCGATGCTACATCCCCCCTAACACCGTCACCCGCATCGTCGTCTACGTCCCCCAAAAAGCCGAATTTGAAACCGGATTCACCCGTTGGCTTCACACCCTTGGTAACCTTGCCCGCGAACTCGGTTGCCGCATCATTTTCTGTTGCAACAACGACAGCCGTAGGGTAATCGCCGGCGTACTCCGCCGCGACCGTTTCGCCATCAGAAGCGAATACCGCCAAGTCGAAAACCGCGACGATTTCCTCCTACTTTCAACCCACGTCCTCGACGACGACCTCTTCGTCATGATCGGCGCCCGCCCAGCTTCTGTGTCATTCTCCAACGACATCGCTGAAATGCCCGGCTTCATGCAGAAAAACTTCGCCCGCAACAACATCCTCGTCATCTATCCCGAGCAGTTCGGCGACGAAACTCCCATTGAATCTTTCTCCGACCCCTTGGCAAGCGACATCTCTTCCACGCCATCACCATGGCTCCTTCGCCTACGCACTATCGCTACAGGCATCTCCCACCGGCTTCACCTGCGCCCTCGCCGCAAAAAACACCGCCCCACCGACCTCCACCTATAACCACACGCCGCCCCGCGGCCGAGCCTCGGAGAGGCCTCTTGTGGCGCCTTCACTCCCCGTAAAATTTATAAAAAAATATTTCCGCAGATAAAAGCATATCTACGGAAATATTTACCATAATTACTGAAAAAATCACAAACGCATAAACACCTCTTTACCTATATCAATGCTATACCTTAGCTTCGATGGCGCCTTCTCGCCATCACACTCTTTTTTTTACAGTGTGTATTCAGCAGGCAGTACCGGCATTGCACCTTTCTGCGTGCATACGTAAGCCGAGGTCATCACTGCCGATGCATGTGCTTCGGCCACCGTCTTCCCTTTGAGTATGCCGGAGATAAACGCTGCGGTAAACGAGTCGCCAGCTCCTACTGTGTCGGCAACTTCTACCCTTGGCGTTGCTTGGAACGATACATTGCCGGGCGTGAATACGTAGCTGCCGTTGATGCCACATGTGAGAATGAGCATCTTCAGATTGTACTTCCCAAGCAATATCCAGCATTTGTCCTGCAAATCTATACCGGGATAACCAAACATCCGGCTCACCGTTATCAGCTCCTCATCGTTGATTTTCAAAATGTTGCAACGCTGCATGGAGTTGCACAATATCTCCTTGTTGTAGAAACCCTGACGAAGGTTCACGTCAAACACCACCAACGTATCCTGGTCCTGCGGCATAGCATCCAAGAAGCGGTTTATAGTGTTGCGCGACACTACATTGCGTTGGGCAAGCGACCCGAAACATACTGCACGCGTGCGCTCTGCAAGTTGCTCCAAACGTGCGGTGTACGGTATGTTGTCCCACGCCACATTCTCTTTGATCTCATATTGGGGTATCCCTGCTTGGTCGATTTGTACCTGCACTGTGCCGGTGGGGTAGGGCACTTGCTCTATCAGCTGGTTGAGACCTTTGGCATTGAAGTTGTCTATTATCTCTTCGCCAAGCGAATCGGCTCCTATGGCACTTACCACGCAGCTCGGCAATCCAAATTGCGACACATGATATGCGAAGTTGGCAGGCGCACCGCCTATCTTTTTCCCTTCGGGCAGCACATCCCATAGTGCTTCACCCATTCCTACTACTATTCCTTTCATGAGTATTATTTATGTTTTTAAAGTTAAAGTTTATTATGCTTTCTTGATTTTCGCAGTATAAAACAGCAGGTATACTACTCCCAAGGTCATCACGGCGATTGCTCCAATCTGGCTATTGACGGCATCGGATGCAAGTCCCATGGCAAGCGGGAATATCGTGCCACCGATAAGGCCCATAATCATCAGTCCCGACACTTCGTTTTTCTCGTTGGGCGTCGATACCAATGCCTGTGAGAATATTACCGAGAAGATATTGGAGTTGCCAAAACCTACAAGCGCTACTCCGCAGCATAGGGGTATCAGCGAGGTGCCGGTCGACAACAATCCCATACCTATGAGCATCAGCACGGCGCTGATTGCAAAGAATATGCGTGGCGCCACGTAGCGGAGCAAGAACCCGCCAAGGAAGCATCCTATCGTACGCGCTATGAAATAGATCTCAGTGGCCAATCGGGCATCGTCTTCGCTCATGGCGAGCTGCTCTTTGAAGATGCGCGGTCCGGTCGTGTTGGTGCCCACATCTATACCTACGTGGCACATTATACCTATGAAGCAGAGCAATATGAAGGGCCTACCGAGCAATTTGATGCTTTCCTTGAAGCCGGTGACGGAGTCGGGCTTCTCTTCTTGGATGGGGGTGGCGGCAAGCAACGCTATCGACAAGAATGATACCGCTGCAAATATCAAGAAGAATGCGCGCCATCCAAGCCCGAAGTTGGGCAATACGCTGTTGGAGCAGCACGTGATAAGTACTGGCGCCAAGAACGATGCTATTGCCTTCACAAATTGCCCGAATGTAAGTGTCGACGCAAGTTTGTCGTTACTGATAAGGTTGGATACCAGCGGGTTGAGCGACGTTTGCATGATGGCGTTACCTATGCCCAACAGCGAGAAGCTCACGAGCATTATCATGTAGCTGTCGCCAAAGATAGGTATTATCAACGATACGGCTGTGACTATGATACTTATTAACACGGTTTTCTTGCGCCCTATCTTGTTCATCAGCATACTCGTGGGCACCGAGAATATCAGGAACCAGAAGAATACCATCGATGGGAATAGGTTGGCCTCGGCATCTGTCAAGCTGAGATCATGTTTTACGGAGTTGGACGCCGATCCTACAAGGTCGACAAATCCCATCGTGAAGAAGCAGAGCATCACAGGGATTATCTGCATAATCGCTACCTTTTGTCCGGAATTGGACGATGTTAAGTTTTTCATGACAATGTATTATTTTACAGTGTTCTTTATCGGATATATCTCTAAATTGTTTATTGTGGCTTTCCCTCCTTCTGCCGCAAACGTTATTGCCGAATACGGTGCTTTGGGAAATACGAGGTTGGTCATCACGAAGTTGCCCTCGCCGTCAAACACTTCGATGCTCGAGCGGTCGAT
Source organism: Bacteroidales bacterium (assembly GCA_029218425.1). Taxonomy (GTDB): domain Bacteria; phylum Bacteroidota; class Bacteroidia; order Bacteroidales; family Muribaculaceae; genus JAGBWK01. Next base: position 57,447 of record JAQXRH010000053.1, read on the forward strand.
GTATATGCGCAACGTCTGTATGTTGCTGTCGCGCAGTGTGGGAGCGCTGACCACCGTGGGGAAGTCGTAACTGAAATCTGTAATTCCACTATTGCGACGGTCGAAGTCAAATGTCGATGTCGCGGGATTGAACGTCATGTCCACTTTGTCGCCTACGTTGTTCGAAAGGGTGACTACCACCTTGTCGGCTTTCTTCGCATTGATGGTGAAAAGTATCTCGCATATTCCGTCGTTGGCCGTGGGAAGCGCATATTTCACCGGCTTCTTCGACACGCCTTTGCTGCGTACGTTGCTGCTTCTCTGCGCGCGCAGTGCCGTAAGTTCGGGCGACGGTGTGGTCTTTATGTAGTACTGCCCGTCATCGCCTTTGAAGAGCATAATGTCGCGCGGCAGTGTGTTGGCGCTTCTGAACTGGCGTGTGGGCACCTCGGCGGCATATTGCCAGTTGCTCATCCACCCTATTACTACTTTGCGGCCCTCGGGCGCATTGCTCCACGATACGGTAGCATAGTGGTCCTTGCCGTAATCCATCCATTTGGTGGGTACGTTGCCTTCGCTGTCGGTGTCGGCGGTGAATTTCTTGCCGTCGAATTCGCCTACGAAATATTGTGTGCTGCTACCCCCAAACGGACCGCCCGGGTTAATGTTGCATATCAGCACCCATTTGGACTCGTCTGCCCCTTCCACCGGCAGATATAGCAGGTCGGGACATTCCCACACTCCGTCTTGGGCGCCAAGCCCTTTGCCAAACGCGCTCTCCAATGTCCATTCTTTCATGTCGGCCGACGAGAATATGAGCATCTCATGGTCGAGGGCATGGGCCAATAGCATATTCCATTTGCCTGTCGCTGTGTTGTAGAACATGTTGGGGTCGCGTGCCTCGCTTTCGAGCGTCACGATTGGATTGCCGGGATATATGGTGAAGGTTGCACCGTTGTCTACGCTGTGGGCAAGACTCTGCATCTGGTTGATGCCGGCCGATGTGTATAACGCTATGACGGCATCTTTGCCGAATCCTGCCGTATTGAGGCTGTCGATGGCGCAACTGCCGCTGAACACCGAGCCCAGGCTGTTGGGCTCTATCGCATTGGCATGATGCTCCCAATTGATAAGGTCGGTCGATGTTGAGTGCCCCCATGTCATATTCTGCCACTTCGACCCGTACGGGTTGTATTGGTAGTACAGATGCCACACCCCATCTTTATAGAACATGCCGTTGGGGTCGTTCATCCACCCGTAAAGCGGTGTGTGGTGGTAGGCCGGTCGATATTTCTCGGTGTTGGTGGTGTCGAATGTATCGCTTAGCCGTATGCTGCTCCAGCATGCGTCGTCCTTAGCCTCTCTGACCGATGCGCGGCCTTGAGCTGTCACCACGTTGAAGATGATATTCTTTCCGTTGTACCCGGATATGTCGAAGGGCACGTAATAGTCTACCTTATTGCGGGCAAGCCTTACGTAGAAGGTGCGCTCCACATTGCCGTCAAGCAACAGGTCGAGCTTGGCATCCTCTACGCTCTCTTCCACAGGTAAAAGTACGTACTTGGCCGTGTCGGTGACTCGTACAAGTGTGTTGGTGGTGCCTAAATGGTTTACCACGATGCCATCGGCTCCTGCCGCTTGTGTCGCGGCAAATACCGTCATGGCGCTTACGATGATTTGTTTAATGTATTTCATGATTGTCAGGAAATTGATTTTCGGTTAAGACATTGCAAATCTAATAGCTATTTAATAATTAGTGTATAAATATTGTTGCGTAGCGTATAAAATTTGTTGTTTTGTAACATTTCTTATATATTTCGTATCATATATTCATTTGAATTATTATCTTTGTAATTGAAAGCATTTCCCCCATTGTTTGGGCTCTATTTTTTTTAGTGCATTTTTTTTATATGAAAGTTGTAAACCTGATAATACCATCTGTCATATCTTTAATTCTGATTTTGGTATCATTGTCTGGCTGCAAGGAGGATAATAAGTACCGCATCGGTGTGTCGCAATGTAGCAACGACGACTGGCGCACGAAAATGAACGATGAGATTCATCGCGAAATGTTTTTCCACGAAAACGCCGTCGTTGAAATCCGTTCTGCCGACGACGATAGCGAAAAGCAGATTGCCGATATTCGTTACTTCGCCGACAATGGCTTTGACATCATCATCGTTGCGCCCAACGAAGCCGACGCGCTCACACCGGTCATCAAGGAGGTATATGAAAAAGGTATGCCCATAGTGATCTTCGACCGTAACATCAATGGCGACAGCTTCACAGCTTTTCAAGGTGCCGACAATGCCGCCATCGGGGCCATGGCTGCCGATATGGCTATGTCGTTGGCGGGACCATCCTGCAATATCCTCGAAATTCGAGGCCTTAGCGGCTCTACGCCTGCCGAAGACCGCCACGATGGCTTTGTCAACGCTTTGCCTAAATATCCAGGCATGAATATCTTGGGTGAGGGATATGGCAAATGGAATTACGACGACGCCTTCACCGTGGCCGACTCGTTGTTGCGCGCATTCCCTGCCACCAATCTCATCTACGCCCACAACGACCGTATGGCTATCGCCGCTGCCGATGTGGCTAAAAAGGCCGGTCGCGACGACATCAAAATCATAGGTATTGATGCCGCCCCCGAAATCGGTATTAAAGCCGTCGCCGACTCGGTCATCGATGCCACTTTCCTTTATCCTACCGAGGGATACCATCTGATTCGCACTGCAATGGCCATCCTCGAAGGCAAGCCATATGAACGCATTTCTATTATGCCTACTTCGGCCGCCGTCGATCTGGCTAATGCTAATATCCTACTGCTCCAAAACGAGCAACTTAAGGCCGAAACCGAGCAACTCAACCGCCTCAAAAGCCGCGTCGACGAGTTCTGGACGCGCCATTCGGCTCAGACTACCCTGTTTTATGCCACTATCGCTATCGCGCTGCTACTGGTGGTAATCTTATTCTGCCTCCTCCGTATTTTCTGGATAAGAAAACACCATCAGAAGAAGCTCGCCGAGCAAAACCATGCGCTTGAGCAACAACGCGACAGGGTCATCGCCCTCAATGAGCAACTCCAGGAAGCCACCCAGTCTAAACTGATGTTCTTTACTAATGTGTCGCACGACTTGCGCACTCCGCTTACCCTTATCGCCGGCCCTATTGAGCAACTGTCTCGCTCATCCAATCTGTCGCCCGACCAACGCGCCATCGTCGACATCGCCAACAAAAATGTCCGTATTCTCAAACGCCTCATCAACCAAATCCTCGACTTCCGAAAATATGAAAACGGCAAACTGACTCTTGAATTGTCGGAAGTCAACTTGTCGGAAATGATGCGCGATTGGTGCGATGCTTTCAATGGCATGGCTCGTAGCCGCGACATTAAATATACCATTGCGATCAACGACGGTTGCGATGTCATCATGGCCGTAGATGCCGAAAAGATGGAGCGCATCATGTTCAACCTCATCTCCAACGCATTCAAATACACGCCTGTAAATGGCTCCATATCTGTCGCTCTGTCTACCGATGCAGCCGGCCAAAATGCTATCATCAAAGTGTCCGACACTGGCAAAGGCATCGACAAAGACGACCTCTCCCACATCTTCGAACGCTTCTTCCAAGTCGACAAAATCCATCCCAACGGCTCGGGCATCGGGCTCTCTCTCGTCAAAGCCTTCGTCGAACTGCACAATGGCTCTATCATTGCCGATAGCGAGCCGGGCAAAGGCTCGATCTTTACCGTGACTTTGCCTATAAGCCATGTCGAAGGCGACGTGGTCAAACCGGCGTCGACTATCTCGGCCGACGATGTCAACCTCGAACTCGAAGCCATCGCTACACCGGCGGTTGAAATCGACAAAGACCGTACGGTCGTGCTTGTCATCGACGACAACCCCGACATTCGCGCGCTTATCACCACTTTGCTCAAAAATGAATACACCGTCCTCACTGCTTCCAATGGCATCAACGGCATTAAGATGGCATCGAAATACATCCCCGACCTGGTGCTTTGCGACGTCATGATGCCGCTGATGGATGGCATGGAGTGCTGCCGACGGTTGAAAAACGAGCAATCCACATCCCATATCCCCGTGCTTATGCTGACGGCTTGCTCCATGGACGAACAGCGTATCCAAGGCTATCAATGTGGCGCCGACGGTTATCTCCCCAAACCATTCGATGCCGGTGTGCTAATGGCTCGTTGCCATGCCTTGATTGAAAACCGCAAACGTGTGAAATCTGCCTTTAATCTGCCGGTGAAAAATGATACGGCTGCTGTTGAGGCAGGGCAGGGCAGTGCACCTGTCGCCGGCCTGAGCGACATCGATAGCGATTTCTATAACAAGTTTGTAGCCCTCGTCGATGAACGTATGTCCGACCCCGAACTTACCGTCGACTCTATCGCTCAATACATGGGCTTGGGACGCACGCAATTCTATCGCAAAATCAAGTCGCTTACCAACTATTCCCCCGTCGAACTGCTTCGCAATATGCGACTCGCAAAAGCGCGCACCTTGCTCACCTCTACCGACAAGTCGGTGGCCGAAATCGGCTATGAAGTAGGTTTCTCAACCCCGGCCTACTTCGGCAAATGCTACAAAGACAGGTATGGCGAAACACCCACCGACATCCGCGAGCGTCTCCGCACCTAAGCTCGCTCCTCCCCCCCGGCGCCATCCCGCCGTACACTATTTTTCACGAATGTTGTGTTATATATCAAATTCCGTTATTTATGCGGATTTTGATATACCATGCAACATTTTTTATATTAATACAATTAAATGAAAAGTAGTTTTGTGACATGATTTTTAACCAAAAACTATAATCATGAAAAAAAGTATTATTTGTTTCCTACTGACGCTTGCCACCGCCATTGGGTTGCAAGCCCAGGATATCACGGTACACGGCACTGTGCTGTCGGCTACCGATGATGAGCCGCTGATTGGCGCAAGTGTTGTCTCAAATGTACAAGGTGCTTTAGGCACCGCCACCGATCTCGATGGCCAGTTCACTTTGACTGTTCCCGAAGGATCGGAACTTACCATCTCTTACGTCGGTTTCCGCCCGGCTGTCGTTAAAGCTGCTCCCGAACTGACTGTCGTCCTCAATGAAAACGCTGAATTGCTCGACGAGGTCGTCGTGGTTGGCTACTCGGCCGAAAAGAAATCCGATTTGACCGGCTCGGTCTCGGTGGTTAAAATGAAAGATGTGGCCGATACCCCTACCGGCAACGTCATTCAATCATTGCAAGGTCGCGTCGCTGGTATGACTATCACTACCGATGGTACCCCCGGCGGTCTCAGCACCGGCACTTCTATTCGTGGTGCATCCTCATTCCGTAGCGATGCCAACGGCCCGCTCTACGTCATCGACGGCGTCATGACACGCGAAAACCCCGGTACTATTATCAACAGCAACGATGTAGAGTCTATACAAGTTCTTAAGGATGCCGCTTCGGCTTCTATCTACGGCGCTCAGGCTGCCAATGGTGTCATCATCATCACCACTAAACGCGCTAAAGCCGGCGAAGCCCACGTCACCTTCGACGCTACTCTCACTGCTCAGTCCTACAATAGCGGCCTCGACCTCCTCGACGCCTACCAGTGGGGCGAGGTCTATTGGTCTGCCTACAAATATGCCCACGGCGGTGCTACTCCCTCGTCTGCTATCTACGGCAATGGCGCTACTCCACAATTGCAAACCTACAAAAACCTTAATGGTGCCGATGTCCTCCCGCAATCTACCGATTGGGAAAAGGAAATCCACCGCACTGCTCTGATGCAAACCTATAGCATCGGCCTCTCTAAAGGTGCCGACAATGGTTCTTCTTCTTTCTCCCTCAGCTGGCTCGACCACGACGGTATCGTCAAAGGTTCCGACTACCAACGCGTCAACTCTCGCTTGAGCTCCGACTACGGATTCCTCAACAACCGCCTCAAAGCCGGTGGTAACGTTGCCGTTAACTGGTGGCGTGCCCACTACATGCCCGGCGGCGCTGAAGAAAATGCCGTCAAACAGCACCCCGCCAAAGCCGTCTACGACGTCACTGGCGAATATGTCGACCAAATCAACGACGTCCTCGGCGATGCCCCCAACATGATGCGTCTTATCGAAAACAACAAGGGCAACAAACATGAATACTGGCGCGTTTTCGGTAACGCTTATTTGCAAGTCGAACCCATCAAGGACCTCGTTATCCGCACCAACTTCGGCGTCAACTACTATAACGAGACTAATAAGACTTTTGAACCTGCCTGGCTCCGCGATGAAGTTAACAAACTCACTCAGTCGACTGCCAAAAACGTAGACTGGGTATGGACGAATACAGCTCAGTACAATATCGACCTTGGCAAACACTCTATCATGGCTCTCGCCGGTATCGAAGCTAAAAGATACCATAACGAAAGCTTCTTCGGCTACGGCACTGGCCTGACTATCGAGGACCCCAACTACTTGTATCTCGGCAATGTCACCGCCAACAAAAATGTTGGCGCCGGCGCTTCCAACTACTCTATGTTCTCGGGCTTCGGCAAACTTAATTATGCCTACGACAACAAGTACCTCGCTTCTTTCACCATCCGCCGCGATGCTTCATCTCGCCTCTCTAAGGACCACAACTACGATTGGTTCCCCTCGGTTTCGGCCGGTTGGCGCATCTCACAAGAAAATTTCATGGTTGATACCAAATCTTGGCTCTCCGACCTCAAGCTCCGCGCTTCCTGGGGTATCAATGGTAACGACCTTATCGACAACGAAGCTTTCTACTCTAAATATCTCATGAGCCTCGACCGCGGCTCCTACAACATGAGCGGCGACGGTTCGACTCTCGCCCCCGGTGCATTCCGTATCCGCACCACCAACCCCGACCTGAAATGGGAAAAAACCTATCAGACCAACGTCGGTATCAATGCCGGATTTCTTGATCATCGCCTCTCAGTATCGCTTGATTATTTCTATAAAGAGACTAAGGATATGCTTGTAGAAAAGCCTTACATCGCTACAATAGGCGAGGGCGGATACTGTTGGTATAATGGTGGCGAGATGACCAATAAGGGCTTTGAAGCGCAAATTGATTGGCGCGACCGTATCGGCAAAGATTTCAGCTACAGCATCGGCCTTAATGTCAGCGTCCAGAAAAACACTGTCACCGACCTGCTCGATGATATCTATTTCAACTATGGCGGCGGTTATGCCGGCCATTCCCTCGTTGGCCAATCTCTCGGCTCTTGGATGGGCTTTAAGACCGACGGCGTGTTCCACTCTCAAGCCGAGGTCGACGAATATTGCAGCAAATACACTGTCGAATTTGGCAAACCTGCCGTTGGACGTATCAAATATGTCGATGCCGACGGCGATGGCAAAATCAACTACAACGACCGCACTTGGCTCGGTTGCGACCTCCCTAAAGCTCAGTTCGGCATCAACCTCGGCGCCAACTGGAAGGGCTTCGACTTGAGCATGTTCTTCACTTCTATAATCCGCGACGCTTTCACCAACTCGAAATACTATACCGATCTCTTCCAGTGCTGGAACGGTAACCACGGCAAGTCGCTCTTGGAAGCCGCAAAAGCCTACGACAAATACCTCGTCACCGGATACTACGATTGCGACACCCCGGCTCCAACTACCGACAACAACAACAACGAACACGAAGTGTCGGAGTTTCATATCGAAAATGGCTCTTTCCTGCGCCTCAAGACGTTGACTCTCGGTTATTCTATCCCCGAAAACCTGCGTAACTCTCTGCACCTCAGCACTGCACGTGTATATTTCCAGGCACAGAATCTGTTCACTATATCCAACTATCCGGGTGCCGATCCTGAAGGCTTGGGTTATCCCTACGCTATGCCTCGCTCGTTCACTCTCGGTATTCAGTTCGGTTTCTAATCTTTCAACATTAATTCTCAATACCAACTACAATGAAACTCAATAACATCATATTAGCTCTCGGTTGCACTGCTTTGCTGACCGCTTGTAGCGAAGATTTCTTAGAGAATACTCCCCAAGGTAGCCTCTCCGACGGGGTCATGAATTCTACCGAAGCCATCGATTTGCTCGTCAACGCGGCTTATGCCGGTCTATCTGGTATCACAAACGAACAAGGTGACCCATGCATGCGACCTACTTCCAACTGGAGCTATGGCGAGGTAAGAGCCGACAATGCCTATAAAGGTGGCGGCGGCGAAGGCGACGTATGGGACGTCCACGCCATGGAAACTTTCCAAGTACAACCCAACAATGGCAACATCGATGGAAAATGGTTTAACCTTTACAGCCTTATCTCGCGATGCAATGCCGCTCTGCGTGTCCTCAACAAGGCCGATGAAGCTGATGTCCCTGTCAAAGCATCTCGAATCGCCGAAATGAAAGTGCTACGCGCTCACTTCTACTTCGAGCTGGTTCGCCTCTTCAACAAGGTTCCTTATATGGACGAAAACCTGCCCACCAACGAATATGTCGATGTCCCCAACGACGAGTTCACTCGCGATCAGCACCTCGCTCGCATCGCTGCCGAGCTTCTTGACGCCGCTGAAAACCTCCCGGAACGTCAACCCGAAATTGGACGCATCAACCGTAACATCGCCCTCGCTTATGCCGCTAAAGTTAAACTTTATCAAGCCTACGAGCAGGACCCCGAAACCCACGCCGTGGTTAATATCAACAAGCAGCTGCTTCAGGAAGTGGTCGATTTGATCGACCAAGTCAAAGGCTACAGCCTTTTGCCCGATTTCCAAGGTCTCGACCTCATCGCCAACGAAAACGGCTCGGAATCGGTGTTCGCTATCCAATATTCTATGAACGATGGCTCTATCGACGGCGGGCGTATCAACTGGAGCAATTTGCTTAACTCTCCCGGTGGCAACAGCCCTTACCATGGCGACGGTTTCTTCCTCCCTTCTCAGGACCTCATCAATGCTTACCAAACCGACGAAAACGGTCTCCCCGTTTTCGACTATCAGTCGCTCCCCGACTTCAGCGTTGTCACATTCATCGACGATGAACACCAGACGCTGAGCAATGCCGACCATAATGTCGACCCGCGTCTCGACTTCGTTGTCGGACGACCCACCATCACCTTCAAGACATATCCTACAACTCCTTGTCAGTCTTGGGTTCGCGACCGCGGCGTCTATGGCCACAACTGCGCTAAACGTTTCTGGGTCTCTCCCGAATCTCCCGACATGCTCCAAGGCTGGCCTTGGGGTGCCTCCGAACTCAACTGGCAAATCATCCGTTATGCCGACTTGCTCCTCTACAAAGCTGAAGCTCTCATCGAAATCGGTGGCTCTGGCCTCGAACAAGCTCGCCAACTCATCAACCAAGTGCGCTCTCGTGCCATGAACAGCCCATATGTCAAAGACTTCAACAACCCCGACAAAGATGCCGCAAACTACAAAATCGGTCTCTATCCCGCTGCCGGTTGGACTCAGGACTATGCTCGCAAAGCGCTCCGCACCGAAATGCGCCTCGAAAAAGCTCTTGAAGGCGAACGTTATTTCGACCTCGTTAGATGGGGCATCGCTAAGGATGTCATGACTCGTTACTTCCAAGCTGAGCAGGATAATCGCATCTATTATCGCGGCGCAACTTTCGATGACGGCGAAGAGTACTATCCCATCCCCGTTGCTCAGTACAACTTCTCTCTCGGTCGTTACACTCAAAACCCCGGTTATCCGGAATTCTAATTCATCGTTTCATTGCTAAGGTCAATCCGCCATCCCGGCGCTTGACCTTAGCAACCCTTAATTATGTGATTGATTATTGATTAGTTATTAGCTATTTAGTTGTCCAACCATTAGCTATCTAATTAGTTATCAGCTATTAGTTATTTAGTTATTCATTTATTAGCTATTTAGTTATTTAGCTATTCCAATAGGTTCCTATATAAAATCACTTTGTCTCTAATTCGGGCGGTGTGTTAAAATCCCAATTTTAACACACCGCCTCTCATTTCCCTCCCTCCGCCTCGGTAACCATCCGAAACAGGCCGGCTTTTACACCAATTTTGACACAGCCCCAATGCTTTAGGGATAGACCGCGCCAGCAGACGCGAAACTCGTTTGAGCGAACCCTTTCGGTCGAGACATCAGGCTCAATTTACGATAGAGAAACGGTAGTGTCGCTATTACGTTTTGGCTAATTTTTCAAAAAACCTTAGTTGAAATGTAATTTTCCATATTCGCAATAACAGTTTCTAAAAAAACGCCAGCGGTGGAAGTCGCGGCTTGCCGAAGCGAGCAGAGGCATCAGCGTCTTCACGACAGCGAGGTCGGAATAAGCGGTCACTTTGGAAACAGAGTGCCGCTGCATCACTTCCGACACAAACTCGCGGTCAGTGCCGCCGGGATTTGAGAGAAACCAGTTGTACATCTCACGCACACGAACAACTTTATCCACAAGTGCTTGTGGATATTTTTGCTGCAAGTCCTCGACTTTAGTAAAAAGTTCGGTGCGGCAAACTTCGAGTGCGGAAGGAGTACTCATGGCTATTCGTCGTCCTCCATGTCGAGTAAGTTGCGGTGAGCATTCTCGATAGCGAGCGGCGAGCCGACCTGTGCAAGCATCATTTCCTGCGAGTGCAGTTTCACCTTAGAGCCGGCTTTGCCACGGCGATACGCCTTAGAAACCTCACTCGTGCGGTCGGCGATGTCCTCACGCAACACATCGGCAGGAATATCGAGTATTACTGCGATGTCGGAAATTTTGAGGTAGATTGAAGCAAACTTCTCAATCTGCTTCAACTCGTTGTCTGAATAATTCATATTTTAATGTAAAATTTTTCTCAAAATTAAGATTTTCTCTAACTCTCATAAAAGACATAAATAATTACCTTGTATAAATAAATTTATACAAGGTAATTAAATCACAAAAAAATCAACGACTTGAAGTTTTAGTATGAACAATCTCAAACGAATCTCAAAAACTTCAAGCGTTAAACTTAAAAGAGACTTGCAAGACAGGAAAATTTAGATTAACTTTGCATCGTAAGAATTTTTAAATATAAATAATATGCGTTTATTAAGCGTAAAAAGATACGGGGTAAAACTCAAAGCTACAATTCAAGCAACAGGGAAGCTTGGGTTTCCAAAGTCAACGAGTGACATACTCAGATTTGAAGAAAGGCAATATGTACAATTCTTTTTAGATGACAACGAAAAAGATTTGTATATGGTAGTCCTGGACGACTCCAACGAGGATGCGTTTAAGGTTGCGGTTTCGAGTGGATATTACAGCATTAATACTGCTGCTATCTTCAATGAACTAAACTATGACTACAAGGACAAAAAGAATACATTTATTTTTGACTTGATTCGCAACTCGCAACTTGACGCTGAATGTGGAGGTGAAGTCTACAAGATGGTTTTAAGAGATGATAAAGAAAATGACGAAATTTAAAAAATAAAATATGAGGTAAAAAATAAAAGGGCAAAAAAATTCTCGTGCTACTTTGGTCGGGCGCACGAGAATCTATAAATTCCTGAGTTTCAGTATTGTTGAGGAGTTTAGCCCTCACTTTCAGGACGTAGTATTTGTTATTCAAATTTATGAATTAATCTTGACATATACAACTTTTTTAGCGTCCAAAAATACTTTTAATCTGTTGTAGTTATCCTTACTGCTCATTGTGCAGTTCTTGTACAATCATTAATTATTTTAGGTTTAATTTTGGACATAAACGAGATGTTTTATGGCAAAGAAAAAAATTTTTGAACTCGGTGAGGAGGGACAAAGAGACACCTCACCTAAGGCTTTGGTAAAAGCCTATTATAAATTGCAAAAGTTGAAGAATTTTGGCACAGAGTATTGCAAAAATGCGATGAAATGTGGCAAATATGGAATCCCATTGCTAAATGCATATTATGGACCTATCCCGAAATACTATGTTAGTGTTTCCAGCCCAAGATGTTCAACCCCAAATCATACTTGTATAACAAGTTTTGATTACGACTATGTTTTGGAAAGAATGTGGTATCAGCCGGAAGCGTATGATGACTTGCTGATTCAGTATCAATGCTTTGGATCTTTA
>JAQXRH010000054.1 GCA_029218425.1 Bacteroidales bacterium
TTCGGCGACATGCACAAGGCTATCGTCAAGAAATTCAAGAAATACCACTTGTTTGGCTTCACCGGCACGCCGATATTTCCTCAAAACGCCGGAAGCATAAAGAATGTGGAATTTACCACCACGGAGGGAGCTTTTGGCGACCAGCTCCACAGTTATACCATTGTCGACGCTATACGCGACGGCAATGTGCTTCCGTTCAAAGTGGACTATATCCGCACCATGCGCGAGGAGGACGAAATAGCTAACGAGCAAGTAAACAACATCGACCGAGAGCGGGCACTTCAAGCACCGGAACGCATCGCCAAGGTGAGCAGCTACATTCTGGAACATTTTGATCAGAAGACACGCCGCGACACACGCCACTACGATTTCTCTCGGCTTGTCAACGTGGGCGAAGTTGCAACAGCCCGCGACCGCTCAACAGTCAAGGAGGTAAAAGCCAAAACGAGGATGCAGGGTTTCAATGCCATCTTCGCAGTGGCCTCCATACCATTTGTGAAGCTCTATTACACCGAGCTAAAAAAACAGATGGAGCAGTTGCAACCCGATAAGCGGCTGAAAATCGCCACGATTTTCAGCTATTCTCCCAATGTTGACGTTGATGATGAGACTCCTGAAGACACCGAGGGCCTCGACCAAAGCAGCCGCGACTTCCTCGAAGCCTGTATCAAGGATTATAACGAGATGTTTGGCACGAGCTACGACACAAGCGCCGACAAATTCCAAAACTACTATAAAGACCTGTCGCTCCGCGTCAAGAACCGCGAAATTGACCTGCTTATAGTGGTCAACATGTTCCTGACGGGCTTCGATGCCACGACGCTCAACACCCTTTGGGTTGACAAGAATCTGAGGTATCACGGTCTGCTGCAAGCCTACTCGCGCACGAACCGCATACTCAATTCCATAAAAAGCCACGGAAACATCGTCTGCTTCCGCAATCTTGAAAAAGCCACTAACGACTGCCTCCAATTGTTCGGCAACAAAGATGCCGGAGGACTTATCCTCTTAAAAACATTCGAGGATTATTACAATGGATATGATGATGCCGACGGCACACATCATACAGGTTGGACCGAATTAATCAAGGAACTACTTGAAAAGTTTCCTCTGTCGGGCGACCCTCGCGGTCTGCACATCGTTGGCGAGAAAGCCGAAAAAGAGTTTATAAAACTTTTCGGCACCATACTCCGCGCCCTCAATATATTGCAGACATTTGACGAGTTTGAAGGCAACGAGTTAATCGACCTTAACGGGGATTTCCTCGACTATCGTGGTTTCTATAACGAGATGCACGAAAAGTACCGCCCGAAAGGTGGCGATGCCGTCAACATCAATGATGACCTCGTTTTTGAGATGGAGCTGATGAAGACGGTGGAAATCAACATTGACTACATATTGTTCCTCGTGGGTCAACTCACCGGCGAAGAGAACAACGACCGCGAAATCATCATAAAGGTAATGAAAAGCGTAGAGGCCACGCCCGACCTGCGCAACAAGGAAGAACTCATCCGCGAGTTCATCAACCGTCACACGCCGGGGAATGATGTCCACGACCGATGGCACGAATATGTCAAGGAGACCCAACGAAAGGAAATCGAGAACATTATCTCGGAGGAAAATCTGCGACGCGACAAGGCTCTCGCCTTTGTCGGCCAGGCCTTCCGCGATGGCGAAGTGCGCGATGGAGGCACTGCCATAGCCGACATATTGCCACCGATGGGACTCTTCGGCAATGCCGGAGCAAAGCGAGCCGAGAAGAAAAAGAATGTGCTGCGACGCATCAAAGATTTCTTCGACCGATTCTACGACATATCCGGCGGCAATTTCTTCAATCCCGACGAACTATAAATCGACTTGGGTCTGATTAACCACATCGTAAGTGAACTATGCGTGAATACGAAGACTTAGATGCCTACAACGGCGACCCCGTGCATGATATGGAAGTTGACTACGACTTCCATATCAACACAGGCGAGTTGCATGACGAGTTCGACGAAGAAGATGATGATGAAATTGTTGACGAATTAAACGATTGTGACTAAATCCCTCAATCAAAGTTGAATTATAAATACCTACATAATATGATAAAATTAGGCCTATGGGTCAAATATAAGGTGAAGTCTTGATCGAAATAGTTCGCTTAAAGGTAAGGGACTGCAGGGGGTGGCGTGGCGGCGCGGTGGGGTGTTAGAAGGCTTCGCCGATGGCGAAGAGGATGCCGGAGGTGTGGCGGCCGAAGCCGTAGTCGATGCGGGCGTTGACGTTGTGCTTGAATTCGAAGCGGATGCCGATGCCGTAATTGGGGAGCCATTCGGGTTTGATGTCTTTACGTTTAAATTCGCGGGGCGCGGCAAACAGTGTGGCGCCGCCTACCCAGGCTGTGACGCCAAGGCGGCGGTAGATGTTTTGGCGATATTCAAATTGTGATGATATCTGGCAGTTGTCGATATACGAGCCCATGTAGTAGCCGCGCATGCGTATGCCGTCGGATGCTATCATCTCTCGCATGGTCCAGGGAGTGCGGGATGAGTTGAAGCTGGCATAGAGGTCGTAGGCGAGCACGGCGCCGTGCCATAAGCGGAAATAGGTGTTGGCGATGAATTTATGGTTGATGAATGATGCCGGGGCCGAGCCGAAGTGTTTCCAAAAGAAGACGGGGCGGTAGGCGAAGTGCAAGCCGCGTGTGGGTGTAAGCAGGTTGTCGCGGGTATCAAATTCTAAGGATATGCCAATCCCGGTGACATAGTATTGTTGGCGTTCACCGAGCATATACTCCGGGTTAACGACGTTGCGGGCATCGGTATAGTCGGCATGGAGGCAGAGGCCGGCGTAGAAGTTTCGGTTCACTTTGTAGATATAGTCGGCTTGAAGGTCGATTTGTCGGCGGTCGTAGCGCGACTTGGGGTTGTTGGCTGTCTGCTCGGAATTGATGCCCCAGAAATCGAGGCGTTTGCGATATAGCTCAATTTTATAGCTAAGGCGCGAGCGATGGTCGGTAAAGAGATTGTTGCCTTTGAAGGTAAGCACATAGAAGCCATTGAGCGAGGCGTTGATGGACATGAACACGTCGGAAGGCTGCATGATGGAGTCGGAGCGGTCGATACGGTAAAGGCCGGTTAGGGCGCCACCAATGCCGAATCCGGCTTCGCGGGTATACGACGGGGTGATGGCGAAACTCATGTCGAGGGGCTTCTCATGTGTTCGGTCGACGTTGCCGCGGATCAATGTGGAGAGGTAGCGTCGCGACCATTCGGGGGCCCATTTCAGTATGCCGATGGAGTCGGCGTAGTTGGTTTCGTGCGATATGAAGTCGACCGAGAGCCGGCGTTGTGAGCCATTGCCGTCATCGGCTATTGGCGGTGTTTTGAAGAACGGGTTGGTGATAACGACGTTGGCATCGTTGACTTGGCTATTGTCGACAAATGTGGTGTCGGAGGGGCTAACCGCCGACACCACGATATGGCACGATGATATGAATATCAATAATATGACCGCAACGGTCCTATTCATACTCCACGCTCGTAATTACTTGATTTCTTTAGCCTCAACGTCCTCGATATCGCTATCGTCGGTTATGCTGGCATCATTAGCATCGTCATGGCTTGCGGCATCGTCGGCGGGAGCAGATGGAGCGACAGGGGCGACAGGGGCGGCGGCATTGTCGGCAGGATTATTGTCGGCATTGTCGGCGTTTTCGGCGGCGTCGCTATTTGATTTTCCTTCGGCTTCGGCGCGTGCGGCAAGTATCTCGTCGGTGCGCGAAGTCCAGGGACGTTTGCCGAATATCTTTTCGACATCCTCGGTGAAGATAACCTCGCGGTTGATGAGGACGTCGGCAAGTTCGTTGTGACCGGCAGCATGTTCGCGAAGTATCTGTTTGGCACGCTCGTACTGTTCTGAAATGATGCGCGACACTTCTTCGTCGATGATGCGGGCACGTTCGCCGGAGTAGGGTTTGGAGAATCCGTATTCCTGTCCGGTGGAGTCGTAGTAGCATATATTTGGCAGCTTGTCGCTCATGCCGTAGTATACTACCATTGCATAGGCTTGCTTGGTGACACGTTCGAGGTCGTTGACGGCGCCGGTAGATATTCTGCCGAGGAACAGTTCTTCGGCTGCACGGCCGCCAAGAGTGGCGCACATTTCGTCGAGCAAGGCCTCGGTAGTGGTGATCTGACGTTCCTCCGGCAGATACCATGCGGCGCCGAGGGCTTTGCCGCGTGGCACTATTGTCACCTTGATGAGCGGGTTGGCATAGCGCAGATGCCATGATATGGTGGCGTGTCCGGCTTCGTGGATGGCGATAGAACGTTTTTCCTCGTCGGTGGTGATTTTGGAGCGTTTTTCCAGACCGCCTACTATACGGTCGACGGCATCGATAAAGTCCTGTCGCTCGACAGTTTTCTTGTTGTGGCGTGCGGCGATGAGGGCGGCCTCGTTGCACACGTTAGCGATATCGGCGCCTGAAAAGCCGGGGGTCTGACGGGCGAGCAGCTCGATGTCGACCGAAGCGTCGATTTTAATTTTCTTGAGGTGTACTTTGAATATGGCGACGCGGTCGTTGAGGTCGGGCAATTCGACATAAATCTGGCGGTCGAAACGTCCGGCACGCATGAGGGCTTTGTCGAGGATGTCGGCACGGTTGGTGGCAGCGAGGATTATGACGCCGCTGTTGGAGCCGAAGCCGTCCATTTCAGTGAGCAACTGGTTGAGCGTGTTCTCACGCTCATCGTTGGCGCCCATGTTGGGGTTCTTGCCACGAGCGCGGCCCACGGCGTCGATTTCGTCGATAAAGACAATACACGGGGCTTTTTCTTTGGCTTGGCGGAAGAGGTCGCGTACGCGCGAGGCGCCTACACCGACAAACATTTCCACGAAGTCGGAGCCCGACATAGAGAAGAAGGGCACATTGGCTTCGCCGGCCACAGCCTTTGCGAGCAATGTCTTGCCCGTGCCGGGAGGACCTACGAGGAGGGCTCCCTTGGGTATTTTACCGCCGAGCTCGGTGTAGCGCTGCGGATTTTTGAGGAATTCCACAATTTCCTCAATTTCGGTCTTGGCTTCCGACAATCCAGCTACGTCTTTGAAAGTCACCTTATTGGGTCCATCCTTGTCGAAAATCTGCGCTTTGGATTTGCCTACGGAGAAAACGCCGCCGCCATTACCGGCGCCGCCCGACATGCGTCGCATGATGAAAATCCAGAACACGATAAGCAAAATTATCGGACCGAACGACCATATGTAGGAGCCGATGCTACTACCCTCTTCAAACTGCACGGGCGCGTTGAAGCGGCCGGCGTTTTTCCAACCGTCGAGTTTGCGCTGGAACTCACCTACGTCGCCTATTTTGGTCCATACCGAGGCTTTCTGACCGGCTCCGGGGGTGAACTGGCTGGCGTGGAAATATTGCGCGGCAAGTGTATCCGACAGGACAGCCGTGGCGCGCAGTTTCTTGGTGTCGATAACCAATTTGGTGATTCCTGCGGCTTCGCTACGAGTGCTGTCGTCGGGGGCAACAATGTTTTCAAATTCGGTGTACGACACCTCTTTTTCTATCGAATTGTCGTCGAGATAAAAAATACCGGCAAGGAAAAGGAGTATGATGGCATACATCCAGAACATGCTGAATTTTATCTGTCGCTTATTGGGATTGGGTACTGGCATGATTAATATGTATGGATTTATGAGTCAGTAGCTTCGTTGTGGTAACAGGACAATACTGAGAATTAGTCGAGGTCGGGGATATTGGTGACGATGGCGTCGCTCCAGAGGTCTTCGAGATTGTAGCGCTGACGTATTTCGGGGCGGAATACATGCACGAAGATATCGCCATAATCAATGACAATCCACTCGGCATTGGCATAGCCGTCGTAGTTGTAGGGCTTGACGTGGTTGTTTTCGTTGAGTTGCTCGCGCACGTTGTCGGCGATAGAGCTTACTTGCATCGACGAGGAGCCTTCGCAAATGATGAATTTCGAAGCGGCGGCGCCCTCAATGTGGCTTAGGTCAACCACTGTGATATTATGTCCTTTTTTGTCTTGGATACTGTCGACAATGAATTGTGATAAGTCTGTCTTTTCGTTCATTAAGTAAAAATTGCTCATAATTGTTTCGCAAGTGAAGTGGAGCGCACGGCGTGACATGAAAACTCTGAAAATCGGAGCAGCGACCTACGCAAAATGCCATTACTCAAGATGGTCATTGCGGGGCATCGGCAATCGCTTACAACAACGCTTGCAAAGAAGAATAAATTATTGATTTCAAGCACAAAGTTAATAAAAAAATATGTCGTATTTTCAGTATAACAACAAAAAAAGGAAAAAAGATGAATATAATACTTAAAAAGATGGAAACAATACGACTATGTGCTATTCGTAGCGCAAGATGGTGGCAGGCCTAAGCCTCGAAATCATCATTGACGGGATAATCATAATCGCCGTAGCAACGACAATAGCAGCGCCATTGAGTGCCAAGACTTGCCAAAGTGCTATTTTAGCAGGGACGAAAGCAATGTAGTACGACTCAGGGTCAAGCGGCAGTAGGTGGAACTGCTGTTGCAGCAATATCAAGGTCAACGCTATGATATTGCCTACGGCAAGCCCTTTGACCAGCACTTTGAGGTCGAGCAATATGAATACGCGGCGTATCAACCCGTTTGTGGCGCCAAGCATTTTCAGTGTGCCTATCATGGCAACG
Organism: Bacteroidales bacterium; assembly: GCA_029218425.1. Lineage (GTDB taxonomy): Bacteria > Bacteroidota > Bacteroidia > Bacteroidales > Muribaculaceae > JAGBWK01. The sequence continues at coordinate 6,700 of JAQXRH010000054.1, forward strand.
CGTTCGAGTATCAGTATTATCAGAGATGCGATGAGGGTGAATGCCGAGATGGCTGTCATCAGCACGAGTATCACCACCACGTTGGTGTCGAGGAGCGACAGCCAGTTGAAATATGCCGCGCCGCTGTGCAATATGCTGTCGACGTCGACGTATTGCGGCAGCTCGCCGGAGTGGTAGTAGGCATATGAGAAAGCCGACTGGAGCGACTGCTGTGCCACGGGGATATCCTCCATGGCCATCCCCGACACTTCCAAGGCGGCCGCACACTCCTCGGGGATACCGGCAATCTTCTTGAGTACCGACAATGGAGCGTAGGCCACGACCTTGTCGTACTCGCCGAATCCGGAATCGTAGATGGCGGCAATCTCAAAGTTGCGCAACCTGACTTTTCCCGACACGAAGAAGCATGTGTTCACTTTGTCGCCGACGCTGAGTCGCAGCTGGTTGGCCACATGCGATGATATCACTATACTGTTGGCCGAATCAACACCTACGGGCATGGAGCCGTCGACAATATTGGCGCGGATAAACTCGTGGTGGGAAGTGCCGCCATACCCACGGAACACCACGGCCGAGAAGCTATCGTCGGTCTTAAGCATAGCCGGCAACTTGGCGCTCTCTTCCACCACAGCGCCGGGGATATTCTGCCTTATGATGGCGGCGGTTCCCTCGGGGGAAGTGATGACCGGTTGCGACACTACGATATTATCGGCATGGGCTTGCACGGTAAGCTGGGCGTCGAAGCCCATGAGCTTGCCGACTATCTCATGTTTGAAGCCCGATGTCACAGCAATGGTGATGAGCATAACGACCACCGACAACACGACACCGGCAGTCGATATACGTATCGACGTCTTTGTGCGATTGCCGCGATTATCGCTGAGTCGGAGACGACGTGCTATGAATAGGTCGACACGCATGATTACAGCATTAACTGATGAGTGGCGGAGCTACCGGGCTGGCTGTCAACGAAGAGTGCGCCCGGGATAGGCTTTGATAGCCTCTTTGAGCACCACCAAGGCATGCGCAAGGTCTTCCTTGTTGAGCACATAGGCCATACGCACTTCATTTTTGCCATGGTTGGGGTTGGCATAGAAGCCCGAAGCGGGAGCCATGAACACGGTTGCGCCTTCATATTGGAACTCTTTAAGGCACCAGCTGCAGAACTTTTCGGCATCGTCGACGGGGAGGCTTACCACGGTGTAGAATGCGCCCATAGGTATCGGCGAGTAGCAACCGGGAATACGGTTGATGCCGTCGATAAGGAATTTACGTCGCTCTACGTATTCATTGTAGGTCATGAGCATATAATCGCGCGATGCATCAATCGAGGCTTCAGCCACGATTTGTCCGAGCAATGGAGGGCTGAGGCGCGCCTGGCAAAATTTCATCACGTTTTTCTTCAGCTCCTTGTGCTTAGTGATGATAGCGCCGATGCGTATTCCGCACTCGCTATAACGTTTTGACACAGAGTCGATGAGCACCACTTGCTCCTCGATGCCCTTGAGGTGGAAAGCCGAGATATAGGGGGCGCCGGTGTAGCAAAACTCACGATACACTTCATCGGAGAAAAGGAACAGGTCGTGCTTTTTCACCAAGTCGCGTATCTGGTTCATCTCCTTCTGCGTGTAAAGGTAGCCGGTGGGATTGTTGGGGTTGCATATCAGGATGCCTTTGGTGCGCTCGGTAATCAATTCCTCGAATTTGGATACCGGGGGCAAGGCAAATCCTTCGTCGATAGATGACGGCACGGTGATGATTTTAGCCCCGGCAGAGATGGCGAAGGCCATGTAGTTGGCGTAGGCAGGCTCCGGCACTATGATTTCATCGCCCGGGTCAAGGCAAGCCATGAAAGCGAACAGCACGGCTTCCGAACCGCCGGTAGTGACAATGATATCGTCGACATCGACATTGATATCAAAGCTTTTGTAGTATTGCTGAAGCTTCTTACGCAGAGAGAGCAAGCCTTCGGAGGGGCTATACTCGAGGGTCGTACGAGTGATATGCTTGAGAGCTTCAAGGCCTTCGGAAGGCGATGGCAGGTCGGGCTGTCCGATATTGAGATGATACACTTTGATGCCTTTGGCTTTAGCTTCGTTGCTTAAAGGCACAAGCTTGCGTATAGGGGATGCGGGCATCGACTCACCACGCTTCGATATTTGGGGCATTTTATATTATTGATTACAATTTAATATACAGGTCGCTTTGCCGACGCGCCGCAAGATAAGACGGCGCAATAAAACTACGGTCGTAAAATGCGCACGGCTGAGCCTCATCGGCAATATCGTGCAAAAATAATAATTTTTAGTGGATAAACATAGCTTCGGGGCATTTTTTGTTTCAAAAATATGCTTGGATTTATTATCTTTGCATCCAATTACGACGAATATGCTACACTTTTTAAAGAATATATTGCAATTGGTGGTCAATCCGACGCGTGGATGGGAGGACGTGTCGCACGATGCAGCCAACCCTTCCGATTTGTGTCGCGAAGGGCTCTATCCGCTACTTGCCATAGCGGCGATATCGTGCGTGGGCGGTTTCTGGAAGATTGATGCCACCACTACCCTGATATCCGTCATACAGGAAGCCATCATCACGTTTGCGGCACTGTTTGCCACGCTGTTTCTCGCAGAATTTACCATGGGATTGGCGATGGACAAGATATGCGACAAAGAGCCTTCGCCGCGCAAGAATTTGACCGTAGCGATATATACGATAGCCATCCTGGCCATCATCGCCATCATCAACAATATCCTACCGCTCGACCTTGCCGTGCTAAAATTCTTGCCGATCTACGTGGGATTTATCCTATACAAAAGCATACGGTACCAGTCGGTGGCCGACGACCGGATTGGGCATTATATGTTTCTCACCATCTTCTCCATCATAGTGCCGCCCTACCTGCTGATGATGGTTTTCGACCTTGTAAAGCCGTAGGCGGGGAGATGGCGAGGCAGTGTGCCACCATATAAACATCTGACTACATGAAACTTGCAAAAGACATAAACATAAAGAACAAACGCGCCACCTACGACTATGCCATCGGCGACACGTTCACGGCTGGCATAGTGCTCACGGGCACCGAAATCAAGTCGGTGCGCATGGGCAAGGCATCGCTTGTCGACACATTCTGCTACGTCGACAACGGCGAGGTGTGGATAAAAAACATGTATATAGCCGAATACTTCTACGGCACCTACAACAATCACTCGGCACGCCGCGACCGCAAACTACTGCTCAACCGCAAAGAAATAGCCAAATTGGAGAAATCGGGGAAAGAGAGCGGCTTCACCATTGTGCCGTTGCGCCTATTCATCAACGACCGCGGTCTTGCAAAACTCGTAATAGGCATAGGCCGAGGCAAGAAAGAGTACGACAAACGCCAATCTATCAAGGAGCGGGAGGACAAGCGTTCAATGGCACGCATGTTTGAACGCAGCTAACGGCAATCTCCTCCTCCCCCACCCGACTAAACGGCTTGATACGGGAAGGAACAAAATCACCCAGATTGAGCGGGGATAGCAAATAATCGTTGGATAAATACGGTTTATACATTAACTTAACATTTATCTTATTGATTACCACAAAGATACGTTTTTGTGGTCATGAAAAATTTCAGCGAGGTTCTGCAACGCCCTCAATTTAGAGCATGCTCTAAGATGCAACCACTTCTGCACACTCCCATTATATTAAGTCAAACATCCGAAACAGGCCGTCTTTTATGGTATAAAAGAAATCTCGCGGAGGCTATTCGCGAGATTTCTTTGTAGCTGTGGGAGATGGCTTGCATTTGTTCGTAAATGTCCTTTTCGCTGTTAGTACAAGGCCATAGTTTTCAATCATAAAGAATCATGTATTGCATAGGACGAACAACGTACTTGCCTCCCACCCCGATTGTAGCCAGAAACTGCATGCCGATGTTGTCAAGAGAGTTGGCAACGCCGGCATGCAGTGATATTTCGATTGTCAAAGTTCAGTATTATTTGTTCTGTCCTTAATAATATCTGCCATATTCTCCTTCGCCCAATTGATCATGTTTTCAACCAAAGGTAGGAAGGAGATGGCACGAGCGGTGAGGCTGTATTCTACGCGTGGGGGTACTTCGGGGAATACCTTGCGAGCGACGAAGCCATCCTCTTGGAGCGTGCGAAGCGTATGCGTGAGCGACTTCTGTGAGATGTCGGGAATCTGGCGTTGCAATTCCTTGAAACGCACAGGCTCCCTGTGCTGCAAGATGTATAGCACAAGAAGCGACCATTTGTCACCTACGCGCGCGAGGACGTTGCGGATAGGGCAATCGGGGAATAATGCGTCTTCTATCTCTTTGTTCTTCTGTTTGATTTGCTCGTTCATTATTTATCAAATGGGATGATGTTAGCATCGTCCATGAAATTGGTGATAGGCTTTGCCTCGTACTGGATGCACATCATCACCATATCCGAGTCAGAGGTGTTGCGCAAAGCACGAACCCCATCAGGAGCCACACGAATGATAGAGCCTTCGCTTACGGTCATCTTCTCGCCATCGACCTCATACTCGCCCTTGCCCGAGATGATTACATAGATCTCTTCGTGGGTCTTGTGTGAGTGGAGGAAAGGCGCGTCCTCGCCAGCAGCCAGACGCTGCAACGAGGCTTCTGCTCCCGTCATACCGAGTTCCTGACCAAGGAAAATCTTACCTTCTACGTTATGCCATCCATTGAGGTTTTTGATTGCATAATTCTTCATAATGCACTGTCGTTTTGAGTTAATAACTTGTAGATTTTTATAGCGCAAAGTTACTGACATTCTTTGTGTTACGCAAGAGAACACTTTTTGTTGCCTTGGTTACCTAAAGGTTAGCATTGGCCATTTCAGATGCTTACAAATATGACTTTAAATTATTTTAACTATACTTAATCTTGCAGGAGCACCTACCACTACCGTTCTTGGTGCTAAGACCTTGGTTACTACGGCTACAAACGCAACGATGGCTCCTTCGCTACACATCATCATGACATTATCAACCATCAGCGGTAAAGCCGCGGCCATGAAAATGTAGGTTGAGCTACAATCATTACCTGCGCACCACCTTTTAGGGTGGCACCTACGACTTTAAGGTTGTCGCTTTCGTTGACTTTCAGTTTGTTACGCAGCACGGCGGCAGTGCATGGGAAGTTGCGCACGCTCACAGAGGCGGCGGGATAGGTCTTGGCAAATCGTTTGATATGCTTTGAGCTGTAAGGTATTACCTCAACGATATGGTAGCGTTTGCCAGGGAAACCGTCGATAGCTTTTCCCGACAGGTATAGGTGGGTGTTGGGGTGGAGAGCGGCGAGGTCAAATTTTGAGCAGAGCAATCGGAACGGGGCAGCTTTCATGATAGCCGGAGACGGTTCGTAGAGATAAGCTCCGGGGGTTGGCTCGGCATAACATTCGTGGGCCTCGGCCTCCTGCCGGCGAGAGAAGGTGAATGAACCAATAGCGCTAACTACTTCAATTTCAACATCATCAACCACCGATACCGTATCGCGGTTGAGATACACAAAGAGCTCGCGCACATCGCCGCGCTCCTCCACTATGTAGACCTTGGCGACATGTTTGAGGTCGGCAATGGTGGCTGAGATGTCGAGCATAGGCGACAGTTTGACATACACATCGGGGGCGTGGTCAAACATCAACGAGATAATTTCGGCTACGTCGGGGGTGCAGTCGTGGATATTGAAGACACGTCGGCCAAGGTTGTCACGACGTGCCGGGTCGATGAAAATGGCGTCGAACGAACGGCTGGTAGTACGCAGCCAATCCACGCTGTCGGCATTTACGATGTCAAGGTTGTTGATATGCTGATAGTTGGTCTTGGCAAATTGGCACAGTCGGGCATCGCGATCGATAGCTGTAACAGAAGCGGCCGAGAGAGAAGCGATGGCAGCAGCATCAACGCCCAGCCCCATCGTCATGTCCAAGAGCGAGGCTACCGGCGCGACGACAGCGGCATGGAAACAGGCTACCGAAGCCGAAGTGGCTTGCTCCACACTCAAAGCGGTAGGGAACCATCGCGGGGCGAATTTGACAGCAGCGGGCGCAACCGCCCCGCCTAACGGATTGACACGGGCAAACTTGTTGTCGGCTTTAGCGCGACATTCGATTTGCAATATCGCCTCCTTGACCGACTGATGGGCATTGGCATAACGAAGACGTAGCGTAGCCGTATCATCGGCACCGTGTTGGTCGATCCATTCTTGAAATTCGCGGTCAAATAGTTCCATGCTTTGCCTTATGGGCTTTTATCTGTTTAGATATAAATGACTCTGACAAATACATTGCGGGCACAATGCAATTGTAAAGATTGTACTGTGCCCGCGAATGATATGAGGTAATTAATCAATTAGCCTTTGATAGCTGCGATACCGGGGAGTATCTTGCCTTCGATAGCCTCGAGAAGAGCGCCGCCACCGGTAGAAACGTAAGATACCTTGTCGGCTAAACCGAACTTATTGACGCAAGCCACAGAATCGCCACCACCTACGAGCGAGAACGCGCCGTTTGCGGTAGCTTCGACGATAGCGTCGGCGATAGCACGAGAGCCGCCGGTGAAGTTGTCGAATTCAAATACGCCGGCAGGGCCGTTCCAAAGGATAGTCTTTGCGCTCTTGATGACATTGGCAAAAGCTTTGCGAGTCTCAGGACCGGCATCGAGGCCTTCCCAGCCTTCGGGGATATCCATAGCCGAAACTATCTGGGTGTTGGCATCGTTGCTGAAGCTGTCGGCAGCCACGCAGTCGGTGCCGAGCACGAGGTTTACGCCTTTTTCTTTGGCTTTCTTCATGATGTCGAGGGCGAGGTCGAGCTTGTCGTTTTCGCAGATTGACTGGCCTACATTGCCACCCATAGCTTTAGCGAAAGTATAAGTCATACCGCCGCAGAGGATGAGGTTGTCCACCTTGTCCATGAGGTTTTCGATGATACCGATTTTGGTCGATACCTTAGAGCCGCCCATGATAGCGGTGAAGGGACGTTTGATGTCGCTGAGGATATTGTCGACGGCTTTCACTTCCTTCTCCATGAGGTAGCCGAGCATCTTGTCGTCGGCTCCGAAGAATTCAGCTACAACGGCAGTAGAAGCGTGTTTGCGGTGAGCAGTACCGAATGCGTCGTTCACGTAAACGTCGGCATAGCTTGCGAGTTTCTTAGCGAAGTCTTTTTGACGAGCTTTCATCTCCTTCTTAGCGGCTTCGTAGGCGGGGTCTTCTTTGTCGATGCCAACGGGCTTGCCTTCCTCTTCGGGATAGAAGCGGAGGTTTTCGAGCAACAGTACTTCGCCGGGCTTGAGAGCAGCGGCAGCATCGTCAGCTTTAGCGCAGTCGGGGGCAAAGATAACATCGCGGCCGAGAGCTTTGGCTACATCGTCCTTGATCTGTGAGAGTGAGAATTTGGGATTTACTTTGCCTTTGGGTTTACCCATGTGCGACATGATGATGAGGGCACCACCGTCACCGAGAATTTTTTTGAGGGTAGGGAGTGCACCACGTATACGAGTATCATCGGTGATTTTACCATTCTCGTCCAAGGGCACATTAAAGTCCACGCGGACAATCGCCTTTTTGCCGGCGAAATTGTAGTTGTCGATAGTCATTTTAGATTGCTATTATAGATTAATTAAATAGGCTTTATTTTTCAATTGCAAAAATAATGATTTTTTTACTTATTCAATCACAATTAACAAAAAAAAGCGATTTGCTATCGCACAGCGGCTAACCATTCCCTGCTGCCACTGCCACCACCGCTGCCACCACGGCCCGCGGTTCATGTTCGGGGCCATATTCAGCATCGGGCCTGGGCAGTATCGTGTACGGGCAACGGCTCCGTTGGATAGCCTATCGGTCGAGCAGCTGCGACATCTGGTCGCGAAGTTTGCGGGCTTCTTCGGCGGCGCGCTCGGCAAAGTCGGTGCCGGATGAAGCATAGATGATGCCGCGTGAAGAGTTGACGAGGAGACCGCAGTCGTCGATAAGTCCACGCTTTGACACTTCCTCGAGGCTGCCACCCTGAGCGCCTACTCCGGGCACGAGGAGGAAGCTACGCGGAGCTATGCGGCGTATCTCGTCGAACATTTCGGCCTGAGTAGCTCCGCACACGAACATCAGTTCGTCGGGCGACGCCCACGACTGCGCCTTTGTCATTACCGCCTCAAACAGCGGTGTGCCATCGCTATCCTTGATATGCTGGAAGTCGAGGCTACCCTTGTTGGAGGTGAGGGCGAGCAGTATCACCCACTTGCCTTCGTAGCCGAGGAAAGGCGTCACGCTGTCCTCGCCCATATAGGGGGCCACGGTGACGGCATCGACATCAAGCTGCTCGAAAAGCGCGCGGGCATACATTTTGGAAGTGTTACCGATGTCGCCACGCTTGGCGTCGGCGATGATAAATTGGTCGGGATAGTTCTTTTTGATATATTGCACAGTCTTTTCGAGGGCAATCCACCCTGCCACGCCATGACATTCATAGAAAGCCAGGTTGGGTTTATAAGCCACGCAATAAGGAGCAGTGGCATCGATAATGGCTTTATTGAACTCGAAAATGGGGTCCTCTTTGTCGAGAAGATGGGCGGGGATTTTCTTGATGTCGGTGTCGAGACCTACACAGAGATACGTACGCTTAGCGCGGATGTTGTCGGCGAGTTGTTTGCGATTCATATTATTAATTTGCTACATGAACTGACTTGCCTAAAAGGCTGTCGTTATTTTTTTGTTTTTATTTTTTTTTATAAATAATCCACCAAAACGTAGATAACAACCACCCCCATTAATATTTCCAA
>JAQXRH010000055.1 GCA_029218425.1 Bacteroidales bacterium
TTATTCATAGCTATCATATTTTTCGCGTGTAATTGGAGTTTCAGGGTCAACAATCAATACTTCATCGTAGGTAAGACCATAAATGTGAAAAAATATCAAGTCTATCTTTGTAATTAGTTTTTTAATTTCTAAAGTGTTAGAGTTCGAATCAATGATGGTGTCTATGGTCTGACATATGAGCATCTCTTTTGATTTGTCTATCTTAATCGGAATAGACATCAACGGTCCTTTATCTATTTGATAAGAATTGCCTTGTCGTTTACCTTTATTGAATAGCCAAAACTGTATAACTTTCGAATTCAAAAGCCCACACAAATATTTTAAGTTTATATTATTTGTTTTTATTGCAAATAATGCTCGAGAAATATAACAATCTTCCTCGGTGTAGACAAATGTTGGAACCAAGGCTCTACCTTGTGAAATAATGCGAGGAGAACCTTTTTTGAAGAAAATTTCTTTTCTTTCTCGATGTAAATAATAATACGGCTTGTTTGGAGTCTTAAACCTTATTTTACTTTTAATTAAAGATTCTTTGTATGGTTCAAAATGGTTGATAAAATTAAATGAAGAATAAAATTGTTCCTCAGAAAAATTTTGAGCCGACAAATATATTATATACTTATCTGTCTTGTAAAGTTTATATTTATCACCTAAACCTGTATAATATGGTTTAATATATTGTTTTTCTGTTTCATTAAATTTTTCTAAGTCAGAAACAATAAAAGCTTCATCTGGTGCTCCAATAATACCTTGAGCAATTGATTTGTCATCGAGATATATTGCATTTTCTGTCAGCTTTTCACATATTTGAGTAGAATTTGCTGAACCAAAAGTAAAAAAGTCCTTTACCTGGTTCCGTTTAAATAAGGCTTCGCCATAACTGTCTTTAGTGGCATTCCCATCCAATAATTTAATAATATCAGGAAATTTTGAATTAGGTAAAAGATTCTTAGCATAATGTGTCTTGAACTCATTACCAATACAACTTCTTTCTACAAGCATTATCATAGTCTGAATGCTTGCACTATCTTCAAAAATCAAATAAGAACCAAAATCTATAAAAGTTTTCAATATAGTATCTCGTCTAATTTTTTCTCTAAGTTTTGAAGAACCTGAACTTGCAACCCAGTTATTAGTTGCAATAAAACATAATATGCCATTATTGTTTAACATATCAATCCCATTGCAAGCAAAACCATACCACAAGTCCATTTTACCTTGATAGTATTTTGAGATATCTCTAAATCCTTCAAAAGCAGAACGATTTGTATATTCTTTTATATACGGCGGGTTGCCGATGACGATATCGAAGCCGCCATTGTCGAACACATCGGCGAACCAAGTGTGCCAAAGGAAGAATTTGTCGTTGGCTGAAGGGTCTAAACCAGTTTGGTCGATGTTGGGGTTTTTAGCGTAAATTTGACGGCGGACATTGTTAATGATTTCATTAAACAGTCTGTCGCGGTCGGTATGGTTCGATGTGTTGTAATATTGCGATAATGCGGTTTTCAAATTCTCACGTTCGGAGTCGGTAGAATCGAAAAGACTTCGAGCGGCATTTGTTTTAGTGAGGTCGGAAAGGTCAATGCCATTAATGCTTTCGAGCAAAGAGTTGCCTTGCATAATTTTGAAGTGTAGGTTTGGCAGAGGCATAGGCTCTTTTTCCTCAACAATCATAGCGAGCCAGAAGCGGAGTCGGGCAATATCGACGGCACCGTTTTCAATATCCACGCCATAGATATTGTTTTCAATAATGTGGCGTTTCATCTTCGAGGTATCGGTATCGGCTTTCATTGCGATGTAGAGGCGAGAAAGAATGTTTACAAGCCCCATTGGGAACGCGCCCGAACCGATAGCCGGGTCGCAAATTTTGACAGCTTGGAGCTTTTTTCTGAGATATTTGCTTTGGTCGGCATTGAGATGCGAAGCGTCGGAGTTTTCAACGAAGTTGCGGATTAACTCGTGAGAGCATTCGGGCACTCCATTTTGCAAATAGGCAATAAGCGACTCACGGCACATATAGTTTACAATCTCCTTAGGAGTGTAGAATGCACCTTTGTCCTTGTTGTCTTCGAGCAAGTTCTCGAAGATACGTCCGAGCATTTCGGGGTCAATGCCGATTTCAGCATCATCGACATCGTTTTCGTCGATGGTGAAGTTGTAGCTATCGAGGAAGTCAAAAAGTTTCTTAAAATAATCTTCAGGGAAAACGCAGTCGAGTTCGTCGATTTCATCACGAGCAAATAGTCCACCATTTAGGTAAGGGATGTTTTCGCTACCAGGGAGAGCATTAGCATCGGCAGTGCGGTATTGTTTGTCGGTATTAAGCACCTCAAAGAACAGAGGTTCAAGCACGCCATCGAGGAAATTGTCTTTAGCAGTAGAGTTATAGAAAAGGTTGTGCATATATTGTCGGTCGCCATTGAGCCAACCTTTGCGTTGCAGGAAGTATAGGAAGACAATGCGGCCAAACATTTTCTTGACGTAGTCGCGCACAAGTTTGTCGTCGCAGTTGAAAGTGGTAGTGTATTGGAAATTTGGTTTCCCAAGTTCACGTTCCACCCATTTGCTGCCCTCTTTCACATAACGCTTTCCAGTGATATACTGCACAAAATCGGCATAGTATCCACGATAAGTGTCGAAGAAGTCATCGCTCAATGCGTCAACAGAGAATGCTTTGCGGATATTCTCAAAAGAAGGTTCGCTATTTTGGATAGTCAGGAAACGCTCAATCGCTGTGCGGTAAAAGTTATCGTGTTCACCGAAAACGAAAGTATAGCGCTTAGGCGTTGTCTTTACATCTTTGATGTCGCAAACGAAAGAGAGCCGCCACTCTCGTTTGTCGTCGAAGACAACGATGGCTGCGTCAAATTCTCCCCACGTTGGGTTTACAAACTGCTTAACGAGGTTGCGCAGTCCCACCTTTTTGTGGGCTACCGAGCCAGATTTAATCACGAAATAGAAAAGGCCGATGCGGAAACTATCACTTGTTTTGAGAGCACCGAGATAAAAGCCATCTTCGTTGTCGTCGTCGGCTGTAAACTTTTCAGCCTGCTTGCGAATTAACTCGGCACGAAATAAGTTGTGCAGTATTGCCTTCCAAGACTCCTGGTTAAACTGTGTTTGGAAGATTTCTCGTAATTGCTGTTTGCTATATGGTTGTGCCATAATTGAGTTTATATATTTAAAAGTGAACACGTGTGTTCAAAATCTTAATCAAATGAATGTTTCAGAAATGATAATGGAAGGATTACCGAATGCCGATTCATCGGAGTTGGAGTTGGAGTTGTTGTGGTATTCCTCAACAAGCTGTCCAATACGTTGTTGTAGGATGTAAGTGTCGTGTTTGATTTTTAGACGGTCGTTCTTATATTCCGATGAAATAGTTTTGAGAGACTTTGGCAACTTGGCGTAAGTACCCTGCTTGATGTAGTTTCTCAAAATAGCGCAATGGCTTGTAAGCGTAGGGTCGTCGCAAATTTGTTCCACTTTACGGAGAAATGCGTCGGCAGTTTGTGCTGTTTTGTCGAGATTTGCATTGCGGATAGAGTTAACATCGGTCTGTTGCTGCAAATCAGTTTCAAAGATTGAAACAGCGGCGTTAACATGGTCAAAATGTTCGGTGGCTTGCTCCAGAGGCAGAGGCAATTCCTCCGGCTTTGCTTTAAGGTAGTCAATAGCACTCAGAAAGTCGATAGCAACAGGATTGTGGGATGATTTCACGAGATAGAACTCAGTTTTAAGTCTCGTAGAAACAAATACGATTGATGAACCTTTATATTTAGCTTTTCCACGGATAACACGGCTTTTAAGTGGCAGTTCCTTGATTTTATGATACCAATCGCGATTGGAATTATATAGATTACGAAGCTCTCGTAGCAAGGCTAATTTTTTATCCACGACATCACGCACATTGGAGTCGAAGAGTTGGAACTCTTTAACGATTTCCTCGCGAGAATAGATTTGAGCGTCTTCTCCGTAAGCTGAATGGAAGCCCTGCAATTTGATAAGAGCGTTTTTGTAAAGCTGTATCTGTGCATCTCCTTGTGGTGACGGATAGAACATGAAGTTGTGAATGTTATCCGCCACAGAGCCGATACGATTCACACGACCTATGCGCTGCATAAGTCGAGAAGCGTTCCATGGAGAATCATAATTAACAATAACGTTAGAGCGGTGGAGGTTTACACCTTCAGCAAGCACGTCGGAGGTAACGATTATAGCGTAGTCGTCTTTCTGCTCGCTTTTGGGCACATTAGCATCAAAGTTGGCTTTGATTATATCGAACAATTTACCACGGTTTGAAGCAGAGACACATAGCACGTCGGAGCGATGCTGTTGCTCTGTGAGGTAATTATACAGATATTTAACGGTGTCAACACTTTCGGAGAAAATCACGAGTTTATTATCGGGGTTGATATCCGAAGAAATAAAGCGGTCGAGATTATCGCTGAATTTGTCGAGTTTCGGGTCTTCGTTAATATTGTCCCATTCTGTACACAAAGAGTTCAAAACAGCAAAATCGTTTTGGAGCATATCGTAGAATACAGGCTCAAAGTCTTCTTTGGAATAAAGGAAATCTTCTTTGGAATATCCCTTATTGATAATGTATTCCATTATCTCATCCAGACTCATTCCCTTAAACTGCAAATCTTTGATATTCAGTTCCGGAGCAATGATAACTTTGTCCTCGTCGAACATTTTAATCATATCTTCCGTAATACGAAGCAATGTGTGAAGCGACTTTTTGAAAGCGAAGAAGCTGCTTTCAAGCCTCTTGACCATGTGGGTACGGTAAATATTAGCTAAACTCTGACCTATTTGAGTAGCATTTTTGTATTTCTCCCTCAATTCAGGTTTCAGAAATTCAACGGCGCGGTAACGAGCATATGTAATATGATTATTTGCGGTATCGTCGGTTAATGCAGTTAAAGTGCCAATGAAACTTGCCGTTAGTGCTTCGTTCAGAGAATAAGTAAGTTCTTCAGGAGGCAAGATGTTGGGGAATACAACGCCTTGTCGTTCCAAATCACGTTTATAGTCAGGGTCGTTAGTAATATTGGTGCGTGTACGGCGAATTGTAACTTTGTCGATCACTTTATCTCGGATTTGAGCATAAATTCTATCGACATCTTCGGTGACATTCCTTGAATCACGCTCACGCATAAGTTTTTTATATTGCTCAATGAGAGGCACGAAGAATTGTTTCAGATTTGTTATACCGTCAATAGTGCAACGCTGGCTATCTTGGAATAGTAAAAGCTGGTTGAGCAAATCTTCGGGTCGGTTGTTGAGAGGAGTTGCTGAAAGAAGCATTACTTTTTTACGATATGACTTCAGTAAGCCAGGATTGAGGCATGGTGATTTGCATATTTTTTGCAATTCGTCGTATCGGTTAGAGTTGTCGGAGCGAAAACCGTGGGCCTCATCTACTATAATGAGGTCGAAATCTTCTTTGTCGAAATATTGGTCGCTCCCTTCAAGCACTTTCGACAGCGAGCCATTGGTGATAAATTGGGCTTTTTTCTTAATGCCGAATAGCTTGAATGTGCTTTTCCAGTTGTCTTCCAGAGCAGGAGGATAAACGACGAGGATCTTTGTGTTTTTACCGTTTGCTTCGATGAAGCGTTTAGCAATCATTGTGGCAATCATAGTCTTGCCAAGACCAACAACATCCGACAAGAATAAGCCATTATGCTGCATAAGCATTTGATAGCCCTGAATTACAGCATCTTTTTGATATTTCAATTCTTTTACACCATCAGGGAGCTGGATTGAAAAGTCGTCTTCAATTTGGTCGCCAAATGTTTCAATAAGTACTTTGATATAAATTTCGTAAGGAGTAGGCTGATAGCCTAAATAAGTCTGTTTTGTTGACTTTTCAACATCTTCTACGCTTAAAGGAATGGCATCATTCCATAATTTTTCAAATTCCTCATGGCAATAATTGACATCGTCGAAATCACGCATCGCCACGTTAAGCTCGTAACGAGGGGATTGTGTTGTACCAAGTCCAGAATCTGAAATATTAGATGAACCCATTATTACCCAGCCATCAGAATTTTGAGTGTGATTTTGCGGTAGGCAAAGGTAAAATTTGGCGTGAAGATTCTTAGTAGAATGAACTCTTAACTGAAGTCGGCCATCGGCTAAATCTTGACACATTTGCAAAATTCCGTCTTCTATTTCCTTAGAATAGCCGGCTTCGCAAACGTCATTTTTGAATTGCTCGTTGTACAATTTTTTAGCCTTTTCGGGGGCTTCGAGCATTTCCCAACCCAGGTTGTTTTTTCTGAAAATGTCATCCACATTTATACCAATCAATATGCGAATGTCGGAAATATCGCCCAATTCCTTGCGCAACTTGAAATATCCCGATGAACGGAAAAAACCTACCACAGCAAGAAATCTGTCAAATGAATGCATTTCATTAGATATCCCTTTCAGTTTTTCAAAAAGAGTATTACCACCGGTATTATTGAAAAATTTGGTACTCATTGCAATTTTGTGTAATAATGAAACTCGCAACGTAGTGCTTGCTGAGTGACCTAAGCGTATGGCACGATTGAGTTTGGTTTGTGTAATTGATGTCGACTAAGGCTAAAATTTAGAGGTCAATCAGCAAATACTATTGATAATAAATGCGAAGATACAAAAATTTTTTAACTGAGGAAATGTTTAAGGGCATATCTGGGTGAGGAGATGTAAATCGGCGTCCTGGGCGGACGCCATGTGGGTGGGGTGAACGGTGACCCCGCACACCTCGCTGTGCTCGGCGTACGGGGCTACGAATAATCGGCGTCGCAAGGACGCCCGCCGCGGGGCGAGGGGTGGGCGGGAGCGATTTATAGGGACTAATCCCGAGTAATCGAGAAGAATCGAGATTGATCGGGATGATCGGGGGGCGGGGGGCGAGGCTAAAGGCTCTACACGGAACCAAGCATGGCGGAGGGATGGACATGGCGGGGGAGGCGGGCCGGGCGGGCGAGGCTAAAGGCTCTACACGGAACCAAGCATGGCCGGAGCGGCGAGGGCGATGTATAGGGAATAATCCCGATTAATCGGGAAGAATCGAGATGATCGAGATGATCGGGATGGGCGGGGAGCGATGGGCGAGGCTAAAGCCTCTACACAGAACCAAGGCGGAGGGGAGGCGGGCCGGGCGGGCGAGGCTAAAGCCTCTACACAGAACCAAGCATGGCGATGGGAGGAAGGTAGGATGGGCGGGGAGCGGAGCGACGGGGGTTGGTGGGTAGGTGGAAATAAAAAGAGCAGCGGGTTGGCCGCTGCTCTTTTTTTATTGGGGTTGGTGTTGGGTTTAGAGTTTGGGACCGGCTGCTACGAGGGCTTTACCAGCTTCGTTGCCTTCAAATTTCTTGAAGTTGTTGATGAAGCGCTGAGCGAGGTCTTGTGCTTTGACGTTCCAGTCTTCAACGTTGGTGTAGGTGTCGCGGGGATCGAGGATTTTGGGATCTACGCCGGGGAGCTCGGTGGGCACTTCGAAGTTGAACAACGGAATAGTCTTAGTAGGAGCGTTGTTGATAGAGCCGTCGAGGATGGCGTCGATGATACCGCGAGTATCTTTGATGGAGATACGTTTGCCTGTACCGTTCCAACCAGTGTTTACGAGATAAGCTTTAGCGCCGTTGGCTTGCATTTTCTTAACGAGTTCTTCGCCGTATTTAGTTGGGTGAAGTGAAAGGAATGCAGCGCCGAAGCAAGCGGAGAAAGTGGGAGTCGGTTCGGTGATGCCACGTTCGGTACCTGCGAGTTTGGCGGTAAATCCGGAGAGGAAGTAGTACTGAGCCTGCTCGGGAGTAAGGATCGAAACCGGGGGAAGGACACCGAATGCGTCGGCAGAGAGGAATATTACCTGCTTAGCGGCGGGGCCTTTGGAGATAGGTTTAACGATGTTTTCGATGTGGTAGATGGGGTAGGAAACGCGGGTGTTTTCGGTCACGCTCTTGTCGGCGAAGTCGATTTTGCCGTTTTCGTCGACGGTAACGTTTTCGAGGAGAGCGTTGCGACGGATAGCGTTGTAGATGTCGGGTTCGCTGTCTTTGTCGAGGTTGATGACTTTAGCGTAGCAACCGCCTTCGTAGTTGAATACGCCTTCGTCGTCCCAGCCGTGTTCGTCGTCGCCGATGAGTTTGCGTTTGGGGTCGGTAGAGAGGGTAGTTTTACCAGTACCAGAAAGGCCGAAGAAGATTGCGGTGCTTGTTTCGTCCATGTTGGTGTTGGCAGAGCAGTGCATAGAAGCGATGCCTTCGAGGGGTTTGAAGTAGTTCATCATTGAGAACATACCTTTTTTCATTTCGCCGCCGTACCAGGTGTTGATGATTACCTGTTCTTTAGAGGTGAGGTTGAAGACAACGGCAGTTTCGGAGTTGAGGCCGAGTTCTTTGTAGTTTTCAACTTTAGCTTTAGAGGCGTTGTAGACGATGAAGTCGGGTTCGAAGTCTTTGAGCTGCTCTTCGGTAGGACGGATGAACATGTTTTTAACGAAGTGGGCTTGCCAAGCAACTTCGACGATGAAGCGAACTTTGAGGCAAGTAGCCATGTTAGCGCCGCAGAAACCGTCGACTACGTAGAGTTTTTTGTTGGAGAGCTCTTTAACGGCGATGTCTTTGAGTTTGTTCCAGGTTTCGGTAGAAACGGGCTTGTTGTCGTTTTTATATTCGTCGGAGGTCCACCATACGGTATTTTCGCTGGTAGCGTCTTTAACGATATATTTGTCTTTGGGGGAACGTCCGGTGTAGATACCGGTCATCACGTTAACGGTGTCAAGTTCAGTTTTCTGACCTTTTTCATAGCCTTGGAGGCAGGGGCAAGTTTCATCTTTGTAAAGCTGCTCGTAAGAGGGGTTGTAAACAACCTCGGTAGTACCGGTGATACCGTACTTGGTTAAATCGATCTTGCTCATTTTTAATGATTTAAAATTTATAGTGTAATTAAAAATTCTTGAAAAAGTCCTATCAGTAAAAAGGTGTCCGATGATGTTGCATACGGAGAAATAAGCATAATGCGAATGTATAACGCATTAATTGCTTAATTTGATTGCAAATATAGGTAGAATTTTTGAGAAAATTGTTGAAAATTAAAGAAATTTTTCCGTATTAATAAATTTTAAGTGAGTTGGGGGGCGAGGCTAAAGCCTCTACACGGAACCAAGGCGGCGGAGGGGAGTGGCGATGTATAGGGAATAATCCCGATTAATCGGGAAGAATCGGGATTTATAGAGATGATCGGGGAGCGATGGGCGAGGCTAAAGCCTCTACACAGAACCAAGACGGCGGGAACGGGAGGGGGCGGGGATGGGCGAGGAGCGACGGGCGAGGCTAAAGCCTCTACACGGAACCAAGCATGGCGAGGAGATGGGCGAGGCGGCGGGCGAGGCTAAAGCCTCTACACAGGACCAAGGCGGCGGAGGGTGGATTGCAAAATAACGGGGAGTGATGGAAATATTATAAAATATTATTATCTTTGCGGTTATAGAGAAAAAGCGATAGTTAAAAACTAATAAAAATTCATAACAATTTTATCACTATAAAAGGGAAAAGGAAAATATCATTACCTGTGAATAAAAGAACTAAAGAAGATAAATATCAATCATTATAATAACTAAATTAAAAAGAAAAAGGATGGGAAAATTTTTAACTGATTTCAAGGAGTTTGCCATGAAGGGCAATATTATTGACATGGCAGTAGGTGTGATCATCGGAGGTGCATTCGGTAAGATAGTCACATCGCTTGTGAATGACATGATAATGCCGGTGATATCGATGTTGACAGGCGGAGATGGATATAAGAATCTAAAGCATGTGATAACAGAAGCGTCGGAAGACGGGTCGGTGCAGGAAGTAGCCATCAACTATGGCATATTCATCCAGAACATCATAGATTTCATCATCATAGCGTTGAGCATTTTCGTGGCATTGCGAGTGATAATGAAATTAAAGAAGAAGAAAGAGGAAGAGGCCGCACCGGCACCAGCAGCGCCAGCACCATCGGCAGAGGAGACATTGCTTACTGAAATACGTGATCTTCTGAAGAAGGAAGCTGAGAGCAAAAAGTAAAGAAGCAGTATCAAAAAGGAAAATAACATTTTTAATGTTGCCAATATTTTTGATAGGATATATGGGTTCGGGCAAGACGACGCTTGGACGCGGAGTCGAGTCTCGTACCCATATTGCCTTTATAGATCTTGACGAGTACATAGAAGAAAAGGAGGGAAAGAATATAAAGGAAATATTCAAGGAAGAGGGAGAAGAAGGGTTCAGGAAGAAAGAGCGCGATAGCCTTCGCGAGCTATCGGAGCGAGAAGATGTAGTAGTGGCATGCGGCGGCGGCACACCGTGTTTCTATGATAATATGGAAATAATGAACAGTCGCGGAGAGACGATATGGCTTGATGCATCGGTAGAAATATTGCATCGGAGGCTAAAGGAGGGCCGAGCGCAACGGCCGTTGATAGCCAATCTGAGCGATGAAGAATTGAAAGAATATATAAAAGAATCGCTTGAGAAAAGAAAGCCGTATTACAGAAAGGCAAAGCACCGGTTTTGCGCCGATGAGATGGACACTTCAGAAGAGCTTGAGATGACGATAGGCAGATTTGTCGCGGAATATCTGCGTAGAGAACACGATTAAGTATAAAAAAAGGATTTCCAAAGGAACAAGAGCATCAATAAGAAAATTGAAGGGTAAAAAAAACAACAATAAAAACTAACAGAGAGATGGATAGCAACAATACAAATGCCACCCCGATGGAGCAAGCGACAGTTGTGACTACGCCTCGGCGTAGGATAACGATAGGATTGCCATGCAATAAAGATGCTTCGGAAAAACGATTTCCGTTGACCCCCGAAGGTGTCAACAGGCTCATAGAGAAGGGATATGCAGTAAAGATAGAGCATGGGGCAGCGAATAGCATTCATTACACAGACAATGCATATTCACGACAAGGGGCAGAGCTTACCGACCGACAGGGAGTATTGTTGAGCGACATAGTAATCAATCTGTCGATACCGTCGCCAAGCGATGTTAAGTGTATGCGTCGTGGAGCGATGTTGTTGACGTTGCATTGTCCGGATGAGAAACATAGCGATGCAATAACCGAGATGCAGCATAAGGGGATAGTTGGTGTAGCTGTAAGCAGTATAACGGATGATCAGGGGAATATGCCCTTTTCGGATATTCTTGCCGAGATAGATGGCAGGGCAGCGATAGCGATAGCAGCGTCGATATTGGCCAATGCACAGGTAGGGAAAGGGATATTGCTTGGAGGAGTAGCGGGATTAAATCCGTGTGAGGTGACAGTAATAGGGTCGGGGATATCGGCAATAGCGGCGTCGCGAAGTGCGTTGGGACTTGGGGCAATAGTGAGGATGTTTGACGATGATGTATATTCATTGCGAGCGGCAGCGCGTGATTTGGGAGCAGGAGTAATAGTGTCGTCGTTGCATGAGCGAGTGTTGACGACAGCATTGCGCACGGCAGATGTAGTGGTATCGACACCGATACAGTCGCCGCTGAAATTGGGTTCGGAAATGGTAGAATTGATGAAAAGGGGGGTAGTCACGTTTGACTTGGCTGCCCATCATGGAGAGACCTTTCCGACGATACCGACGGTAGATCTTGCGATGGCAGTAGAAGGGTTGAATACGAGTTACAACAAGCGTGTATGCTATGTTAACACCGGGAGCGCGGTGCCAAGGACAGCAGCGATGGCATTGAGCAACACGTTTATCACGATGTTGGATTCGATTATCACGTGTGAGGGGTTGACAAATGCGTTAAAGTTGACACCGGGCTTGCGAAAAGGGGTATATACATTTTTTGGGAAAGTAACCAATCCACAAGTGGCAAAAGCAGCGGGATGCCGATTTACGGATATAAACATATTTCTTCAATTGTCATGAAGAGGAAATTTTATGTGGTGTGGAAAGGATATAGCCCGGGGATATATGATTCGTGGGAGGAGTGTAAGCTACAGGTAGAGGGGTATGCGGGAGCGGAATATAAGTCGTATGATTCACAGGATGCGGCCACGAAGGCATATAGAGGCGACTATAAAGAGCAGATGGCCTTGCTAAAGAGCATAGCAAATCACAGGAAGATAGTCAATTATGAAGCTATACCGGAAATAATCAAGGATAGCATAGCCGTTGATGGGGCATGTTCGGGAAATCCCGGACCGATGGAGTATAGGGGGGTGGATGTAATGACAGGAGCAGAGATATTTCATGTAGGGCCGCTTGAGGATGGGACAAATAATGTGGCGGAATATCTTGCGTTGATACACGTATTGGCATTTTTGAAGAAGACGGGAAATAGTACGACGGTGGTGTATAGTGATTCGCGCACGGCATTGGCGTGGTTGCGCAATCGCGGCCATAAGTCGAAGTTGGCACACACGGAGCGAAATGGTAAGATATTTGATATGCTTGCAAGGGCGGACCGGTGGATACAAAGCAATATAGAATATAATAGGGTGATAAAGTGGAATACAGAAGATTGGGGGGAGATACCAGCCGATTTTGACAGGAAGTAAATCGGCGTCGCTACGGACGCCTGTGGGTGGGGGATGACGGCGGTGGTGGCAATTTATAGGGAATAATCCCGATTAATCGAGAATAATCAGGATTAATCGAGATGAATCGGGAATGGCGGAGGGAGCGGCGAGATGGGAGCGAGATGGGGGCGAGGCTAAAGCCTCTACACAGAACCAAGCATGGTGGGCCGGGGCGATGGGAGGGGGCGAGGTGAAATTTTTTGGGGGAGTATATGATTTTGACGCGTTATTGGGATGGGTTGATATTATTTTTGTGGAATAGGTGGCGGAATTGAAATGGGAGGATATTTTTTTGGGGATTGGGGGATAAGAGTAGATTTTTATTGATAGTTTTATAGCTGTAGATAGCTATTGATAGCTTTTATAGCTGTAGATAGCTGGTGGATAGCTGTTGGATAGGTGTAGATAAGTGTTGATAAGTGGTGGAAAAGTGGTGGAAAAGTGGTTGATAAAAATTTAATATTATTTGATAAGTAGATTTGGAAAAGATGTGGAATGGTATAAATAGTATTGAAAATTAGATGGGCAAATAAAGTAGCCAAAAGATATTGGAGAAGTTTTGAATGTTTATTTGTGGAATTTTGAACATAAAATTCTCAAAAAGTTATTAACTTTGCAATTTATAAACAGTATGTTAATAACGTGTGTAAATGCTTTAGTTTCATAAGATAAAGATGTAGAAAAGATGAAGATAACGAAAGCATAGATATAGATAATTAAAAAAGCAAGAAAAAGAGGAAAAAGTTATCGAGGTTATCAACAGCTGTTATTATTGTTATTAAAGAGAAAAAAATTTGAAAATAAATTTAAATAAAAAAATAAAATGACTGTAGACAACAAGACAGGCAAGAGCAGTAATGGGGCTGAAATAGAGTTGTTGCAAGAAGAGATAAGGCGTCTCAAGAAAGAGAAGGGGGCAGTTATCTTGGCACATTTTTATCAGAAGGGGGAGATACAGGATGTAGCTGATTATATAGGCGACTCGCTTGCGTTGGCACAGATAGCGGAGAAGATATCGGAGCCGGTGATAGTGTTGTGTGGGGTTCATTTTATGGGAGAGACAGCGAAGATATTGTGTCCGGAAAAGAAAGTGTTGATACCGGATGAGAATGCGGGTTGTTCGCTTGCCGACAGTTGCGATGCGAAGGAGTTTGAGACTTTTGTGAAGGCACATCCAGATCATACGGTCATATCATATGTAAATACGTCGGCGGCAGTGAAGGCATTAACTGATGTAGTGGTGACGTCGTCGAATGCGCGTGATATAGTAGAGACATTTGACAAAGATGCGAAGATAATATTTGGGCCGGATAGGAATTTGGGGGGATATATCAACAGTATCACGGGCAGGAACATGTTGCTATGGGATGGAGCGTGCCATGTTCATGAGCAGTTTTCGCTTGAGAAGATAGTAGAATTGAAGAAAACATATCCGGATGCAAAATTGCTTGTACATCCGGAGTGCAAGCGAGTGATAGTGATGCTTGCCGACAAGGTAGGTTCGACAGCGGCGTTGCTGAACTATGCAAAGAGTAGCGAGTCGAAGCAGTTTATAGTAGCTACGGAGAGCGGTATATTGCATCAGATGCGCAAGGCGTGTCCGGAAAAAGAGTTTATAGCAGCACCTCCGATAGATTCGACACGTGGATGCAATGATTGTAATTACATGAAGTTGAATACGCTTGAGAAATTGCGCGATTGTCTGCGAGACGGAAAGCCGGAGATAGAAGTGGACAAAACGATAGCAGAGCGAGCCCGAAAGCCCATAGAGAGGATGCTTGAATTGAGCAAGAAGTAGGTTACGGGTTATGGGATTAATAAATAAAATATGAATAAATAAAAAGATAAATATAAAGTTATGCAATATAATCATAAGGAAATAGAGAGCAGATGGCAGCAGTATTGGAAAGACAATAATGTATACAAATGCGAGATACAGAAAGATAAGCCGAAATATTATGTATTGGATATGTTTCCTTATCCGTCGGGGGCAGGACTACATGTAGGACATCCTCTGGGATACATAGCGTCGGATATATATTCGCGTTATAAGAGATTGAAGGGGTATAATGTGTTGCATCCGATGGGATATGATGCATACGGTTTGCCGGCAGAGCAGTATGCTATACAGACGGGCCAGCATCCGGAGATAACGACACGTCAGAATATAGCGAGATATCGTCAGCAGTTGGACAAGATAGGGTTTTCATATGATTGGAGCCGCGAGATAAAGACGTGTGATCCGGAGTATTATAAGTGGACACAGTGGGCATTCATAAAGATGTATAATTCGTATTATGACACAGAAGCCGACAAGGCAAAGCCCATAAGCGAATTGATAAGCAGATTTGAGAAAGAGGGTTGCAAGGGAGCGAAAGCGGCATGTAGCAAAGAGCTTGAATACAGTGCTGAAGAGTGGAATGCCATGGGGGAAAAGGAAAAGAGCGATGTATTGATGAACTACAGGCTGGCTTATTTGGGGAATACGATGGTGAACTGGTGTCCGAAGTTGGGCACAGTGCTTGCCAATGATGAGGTAAGCGAGGGTTTGTCGTTGCGCGGAGGTTATCCAGTAGAGCAGAAATTGATGTATCAGTGGTGTCTGCGCGTGTCGGCATATGCACAGCGCTTGCTTGACGGACTTGAGAGGATAGATTGGACCGACTCGTTGAAAGAGACACAGCGTAACTGGATAGGGAGGTCGGAAGGAGCCGAGATGCATTTCAAGATAGATGGGAAAGATGTAGATTTGGAGATATTCACTACCCGCGCCGACACAGTGTTTGGAGTGACGTTCATGGTACTTGCGCCCGAGAGCAAGTATGTTGATATGGTAACGACGGCCGAGCAGCGTCAAGCAGTTGATGAATACTTGCAGTCGATCAAGCACAAGACAGAGCGCGAGCGCATGATAGACAAGAAAGTGAGTGGAGTATTCACTGGGGCATACGCAATCAATCCGTTGAACAACAAGAAAATACCGGTATGGGTAAGTGATTATGTACTTGCAGGATACGGAACGGGAGCGATAATGGCCGTGCCGGCACACGATTCACGCGACTATGCATTTGCGCGTCATTTTGATTTGCCCATCATACCGTTGATAGAGGGAGCAGACGTGAGCGAAGAGAGTTTTGATGCCAAAGAGGGAATAATAATCAATTCGTCGAGTGAGGAGTTGAACCTCAATGGAATGCAGGTAAAAGAAGCGATAGCTGCGACGAAGCGATATATCGAGGCAAAAGGTATAGGCAAAGTGAAGGTGAATTATAGGCTACGCGATGCGATATTTTCACGCCAGAGGTATTGGGGCGAGCCGTTCCCGGTGTATTATAAGGAAGGCATACCGTATATGCTTGATGTAGAACAATTGCCGTTGTTATTGCCGGAAGTGGATAAGTATTTGCCGACAGAGAGCGGCGAGCCACCGTTGGGCCGTGCGAAGAATTGGAAAACGCCCGAGGGATGGGAGTATGAGAAATGCACGATGCCCGGATTTGCGGGTTCGTCGGCATATTATCTTCGCTATATGGATCCGCGCAACGACAAAGCACTTGTAAGCCGCGAAGCAAATGAATATTGGCGAGATGTAGACTTATATGTAGGAGGAACGGAGCATGCCACAGGCCACTTGATATATAGTAGATTCTGGAATAAATTTTTGTATGATTTGGGCGAAGTGTGCACCGATGAACCGTTCCAGAAGCTAATCAATCAGGGGATGATACAGGGTAGGAGTAACTTTGTGTATAGAATAAAGGATACGAATACGTATGTGTCGTGTGGGTTGAAGAAAGATTATGAAGTAACACCGATACATGTAGATGTCAATATAGTAAGCAACGACATACTTGATATAGAGCGGTTTAAGGCATGGCGACCGGAATATAAGGATGCAGAGTTCATACTTGAGGATGGGAAATATGTGTGTGGCTATGCAGTAGAGAAGATGTCGAAGTCGATGTTCAATGTGGTAAATCCCGATGACATAGTAGAGAACTATGGGGCAGACACGTTGCGATTGTATGAGATGTTTTTGGGTCCGATAGAGCAGAGTAAGCCGTGGGACACGAATGGTATAGACGGAGTGAGCCGCTTTATCAAGAAAATGTGGAACCTGTATTACCGGGAAGACAAATTCATAGTGAGCGAAGAAGAGCCGAGTAAAGAATCGCTGAAGTCAATACATAAATTGATAAAGAAAGTAACGTCGGACATAGAGCACTTCTCGTATAACACGTCGATAAGCGCGTTCATGATATGTGTCAACGAGTTGACAGCGATGAAATGCACGTCGCGTCAGGTGCTTGAAAAGTTAGTAGTATTGTTGGCTCCGTTTGCACCTCATGTCAGCGAAGAATTGTGGCATGCGTTGGGCAATACAACGAGCGTATGCGATGCAGAATGGCCTGAATATAAAGAAGAGTATATAAAGGAAGATAATGTGACGTATGCAGTATCGTTTAATGGAAAGGCAAGGTATAATATGACCGTACCCTCCGGGACAGGAGCTCAAGAAGTAGAGAAGGCCGCTTTAGAGTCGGAAAATTCGGCAAAGTGGCTTGAAGGAAAGAGCGTAGTAAAGGTTATAGTAGTGCCTAACAAGATAGTAAATATCGTGGTTAAGTAAAGCTAATGACAGAGATAAAGAGGACTAAAAATAGTAATAAAAAGAGATAAACTACGTTATATATATAATAGATGATACCGGAACCGAAGAGACTTGTATTCGTCACCAATAACAGGCATAAACTTGAAGAAATCAAGGCAATAGCAGGAGATAGCATCAAGATAATGTCGCTGAAAGAAATAGGCTGTGAAGAAGAGATACCGGAGACAGCCGAAACGATACGCGGCAATGCCCTGATGAAAGCGCGCTATGTGTCGGAGAGATATGGAGTAGACTGTTTTGCTGACGATACAGGGCTTGAGGTTAGAGCGTTGGGCGGGGCTCCTGGGGTCCATACGGCACGATATGCATCGGCAAGCGGTCATGACGAGATAGGGAATATGCAGTTGCTATTGCACAACCTTGAAGGGGAATGTGACAGGCGAGCCCGGTTTGTGACGTGGATAGCGTTGATAGAATCGGGAGAAGAGAAGACGTTTGAGGGAGAGTGTGTGGGGACAATATTAGAGGGGATGAGAGGCATTGGCGGCTTTGGCTACGATCCGGTATTTCAGCCCGAAGGCTATGAAAAGAGTTTTGCCGAGATGACGTCGGAGGAAAAAAACCGCTTGTCGCACCGCGGGAAAGCAACACGAAAGCTGATAGAATACCTTAAGGACCATAAATAGACAAAAAGAAAAACAGAGATAACTATGATAAAGAGACTTTTATTGATAATAACGGCAGTCATGCCGATAGTGGTAAGCGGACAACGCGCAGTGGGCAGCTGGGAGGTGTATGCTAATTACCAATCGCCGGAGCAGATGTTGGAGACGCCTGATAAGGTGTATTGTTTGTCGTCGGGGTCTCTGTTTTCCTTTGATAAAAATACAGAGGAATTATATCAGTATGGCATACAGAATGTGTTGAGTGAGCCAATAATCACCAAGATGTTTTACAATAGTAAGGGAGACTATTTGGTGTTGGCTTATACTTCGGGGAATATAGATGTAGTGAAATCGGATGGCAAAGTAATCAATTTGCCGGATATCAAGGATGCCGTCTTGCAGTCGGATCGCACGATCAATGATGTAAGTTTCGGAGAAGGCAGAATCTATGTAGCAACCAATTTTGGAATTGTGGTATATGATGACCAACGTTGGGAGGTAAAAGAGAGCGGCATGTATGACAAGCCTGTGAAGTATGTGGCAGTGACCGACGAGTATATCGGGGCATATTTTACGAATGAGAAGAAGTTAGGGTTCATGTCGAAAGATAATACTATAAGGTATTATGACAATTATGCGTTGATAGCTTGCTCTACGTGTACGGGATTGAGAGGGTTGAAAGGTAATGTGTTTTTAGGTTCTAATACGTCGACATTCAGTCCACGCAAGATAACATTTAATGCTGAGGCGAAAACGGTATCGTATGGTAATGCAGTAAGCGATGCCAATTATAGTGGACCCTACGAGAACAAGAATGGGTATTATATATTCAATACCGTAGCGTCGGGGAATAATATAGCGTGTATCAAGCAGATAGATGAGGATTACAATGTCACGACCACGACGTTGCCGAGTGAATTTTCGGGAAAGTTGGTGTCGATGTGGGATAATCCCAATCAAGTATTTGTAGCCGACAAAAGTGGAATAAGCGAGTGTAAGTATGCTGATGGGACGATAACGACGCTTCACGACAGTTTCAAGCCCGAGGCATTGACATGCAAGGGAGTAGGACATCTTACGGCAGGAAATTCGGGAAGGATATACGTATCGTCGCGAGGATATTCGCATAAGTTTAGTGGAGATTGGACAAATAATACCAATATATCATATATCAATGTCATTGAGGATGATACATTGAAAGATATCACGCCGAGCGGCCTGACGTTGCAGCGCCAAACTACCGAAGGATTTAAAGACGGGACGATGCGCCCGACCAATACGTATAATATAGTAGAGGATCCCGATGACCCCGATATCTATTATATATCGACGCAGTATGACGGGGTATTTAAAATCAAAGATGGCCGGGAGGTGAATTTTTATAATAATACCAATTCGAGCTTGTCGCCGTTGTGGATATATTATATGACATCGGCAATGGATATAGACGGCAAAGGAAACCTGTGGGTAGCCGGAAAATATAATTTGAATATGTTGCCGGCGGCCAAGCGCAAGCAGACAGAGCCAACGACAGCGGAAGATTGGATAACGGACTTTCCGACAATGTCGAATGAATGGGATACAGTGTTGTTGTCGTGCAAAAAGAGCAATATGGTGTTGTATAGTGCATTGTATTCGGCTACGATCTATTGTGTAGACACCAATGGGACCACCGATACGGCTGATGACAAGACCTATTCATGGAAATCGTTTTTAGACCAGGATGGTAAGGAATGGTCGTTGTCGATAATATATTGTTTCTTGGAGGATGAAAATGGCCAGGTGTGGGTAGGCACCGACCAGGGCGTGTTCATCATACCGAATCCGACGAAGTTGACCGATCCTAATATGCGCATACAGCGCATCAAAGTGCCGCGCAATGATGGTACAAATTTTGCTGACTACTTGCTTGAAGGGGAGCCAATATTGTCGATAGCGGTGGATGGGGTAAATAGAAAATGGATAGGAACGGTCAATACGGGAGCCTATTTGGTAAGCGAGAATGGGAGTGAGATAATAGAGCATTTCACGACCGAAAACTCTTATTTGCCGCTCAATACGATATATTCGATAGCGTGTGACAAGTATTCCAATGCAGTGTATTTCGGTACGGTAGCAGGATTGGTAAAATACAATTCGGATGCGTCGCCGTCGGCTGAGGATTATAGCGAAGTGTATGCATATCCCAATCCCGTAAGGCCAGACTATAATGGATTTATCACGATAGTAGGGTTGATGGAAGACTCGTTGGTAAAGATAGCCGATGCAGCGGGCAATGTGTTCTATCAAGGCACGTCGCAGGGGGGCATGATAACCTGGGACGGATGTGATGCTACGGGCAACCGAGTAAAGACCGGAGTATACTATGTATTTGCATCGCAAAACGGTAGTGGTCAGGCGTCGGGAGCAGTGACAAAGATATTGGTTGTAAGATAAGTGCAATCAAAAAAGCTATGGACAAATCGGATAGTTTTAAATATAAGGATTCGATAGATAGGAGTTATGGAGTGGCAGGGATGGCCCTTGCCGCATTTATCCTTGATTATGAGAAATATATTAGCTCGATATCGTTAGACAGGCAAGGTATAGAAGCTATAGAATTTTCGCCGGAGTTCTATATGATAACGAGTGAGGGCTTGTCGCCCAAGGCATCGTGGACGCATATTTTGGAGCAATTTCAGATAGTATCGTCGATGTTGATATCGAATGTGATGTGCAGGTCGATGGTAAGAAATCGCACGGAATTGGGTCGTACACAGCGTGATAGCATGCTGACCACGCTTGAGGGATATGCTGGCGACTGTCAACTTGACAAAGACGAGGTGGAGGAACTTTTTGAGAAGCATTATGCCTATCTCAACAAGGCCTACCATAACAGCAGGATGCACGTAGCAGCGAAGCGCATAGTCGACGAATTGAAGAACAGGCATACGTTGTATCATTCCGACCTGTGCGAGCTGTTAGGCGAGTTTTAAAAGCCGTTCTGGAGAGAAAAAAGGAGGCGGGTGTGTCGGCCCCTCACAATTTTGAAATTGTGAACCGACTTTTGCATCTGGTCCATAAAAAGGAAATAATAATTAGGAGTGTCTAAATATTGAGATTTAGACACTCCTAATAGTGTTTATAAGTTTAGAATAGCGTAGAATGGCTATTTGGTGACACGTTCAAGCCATTTGACCATACCGAGCATTATACCCATAGAAATGAGGCAGAAACCGGCGAATACTGCCCAGCACATCCATTGCTGTGGGAAAGTGTTAAGCATAGCCACACCCAAAGCGATGAAAAGGTTGCCAATTGCAGTAGCAGAAAGCCAAAGACCTTGGCAAATGCCTTGAAGGTGTTTAGGAGCTACTTTAGACACGAATGAAAGTCCGAGCGGGGAGATGAATAGTTCGGCGATAGTGAGGAACAGGTAGGTCAAGATAAGCACATAAGGGCTTGTTTTTATAGCAGCTTTAGCGGCGTCGGAAAGGCCTTTGAACACTTCGCCCGAAGGATAATTGTAGGCCATAGAAATGATAAAGAGGAAGATGTAGGCACAAGCGGCGATAAACATACCGATGGCAATCTTACGCGGCGTAGAGACCTCTTTATTACGTTTTGCGAGCGCGCCGAAAATGAGCATAACGATAGGAGTGAGAACGATGACGAAGAACGGGTTGATGCATTGCCAAATTTCGGGAGCAATAGAGTCGGTGGCAACGAAGTCGCGGGCGAAGACAGAAAGGGACTGTCCGTTTTGGTGGAACGAGAACCAGAAGAAGACGGCAACGCCGAGCACAGCGAAAAGAGCGTAGAGACGTTGCTTGATTTCCTTGGCATTGGCTTGCTTTTCGGCTTCGGATATTTCGATGACCTTTTTCTCTTTTTTAGCGGGGTTAGGCAAAGATTTTCTGACGCAAACGAAAATAGCCAAAGAGATTAACATAGCGACTACCGAAGCGATAAAAGAGAAGTGGACGCCGGTATTGAATATTTCGAGGTAGTTGGAGCAGAAAGCGGAGTCAACGGCGCCGGTGTGCCCGACTTCGGAAGCGAGTTTGGAAAGATTTTCCATGTCGGTAGCGGTCATATCGGCGCCATCGTTGAATAAATGGCAAAGACGAGGGAGGTCGGAATTGTAGGCGAGCGAGTTGGCTTTAAGCCAGAATTCGCGGAGCATAGGAGCTACGAAAGGAGCGATGACACCACCGATGTTGATGAAGACGTAGAAAATTTGGAATCCGACGTCGCGTTTGGATTTGGCTTTAGCCAAGGCTTCCGGGCCTTTTTTAGCGGCTTCGGCTTCGAAATTGTCGTACATTTGGCCGACGATAGCTTGAAGGTTGCCTTTGAACAGACCGTTTCCAAAAGCTATAACAAAAAGGGCGAAGCAGGTGAAAATGAGCACCCAAGAAACAGAGCCGGTGGCGTCGGAGAAAACGGGTATAGAAAGGAGCGCATAGCCGAAAGCCATGAGCAGCAGGCCGGAAATAATGGTAGTCTTGTATTTTTGAGTTTTGTCGGCAATCATACCGCCAGGAAGGCTCATCACATAAATCAAGAAATAGAAAACAGCGTAGATCCACCCGGCAGCTTCGTCGCTGATGCCGAATTTAGAGCAAATAAACAGAAGCAACACGGCATTCATGATGTAATATCCGAAACGTTCGCCCATATTGGCAAGGGCCGCGGAGATTAGACCTTTAGGATGCTCCTTTCGAGCTTTTACGACATAAAAAATCAAGAAAGGAACAACGACAATCAGTACGGCAATAAGAATAGCCAAAGACTGGTTGGTTTCCCAAAAATTAGCAATAGATTTAAACATAGAATGAAAAATATGGGAGTTAATAAAAAACAATAGAAAAAGCAGCAAATAGCCGTGAATGCCAACGAAGTTAAGGAAAAAAATCAAAATATGTGTATATTTGCATATAAAAATTAATAAAAGTAACTAATAGATGCATTATTTCATATCGGTAGGCGAGGCATCGGGCGATATTCACGCAGCTGAACTGATAAAAGAGCTGCGTCGCGTAGATGCTACTGCGCGTTTCACATATCTTGGGGGCGACCTGATGGCAGAGGCGTCGGGAACGGCTCCGCTGATACATTATCGCGACATGGCCTTTATGGGCTTTTGCGAAGTGATACGCCATATCGACAAGGTGTTGCACAATCTGCGCACGGCCAAGCGGTCGCTGGTGGAGAGTAGGCCCGATGCGTTGATATTAGTAGATTATCCCTCGTTTAACCTCAAGCTTGCGCAAGAGGCGGTAAAAATAGGAGTACCGGTGTACTACTACATATCCCCGAAGGTGTGGGCATGGAAAGAGGGTAGAGTAAAGAAAATAAAGCGATATGTGAAACGTATGTTGTCGATATTGCCTTTTGAGGTGGCGTATTACCGCGACCGTCACGGGTATGAGATAGACTACGTGGGAAATCCGACGGTGAAGGAGGTGGATGAACGTCTCAAAGCGACGACTACGGAGGCGGCATTTCGAGCCAAGCATGGCATAATGAGTGATAGACCGCTATTGGCGCTTGTGCCGGGAAGCCGAAAGGGAGAGATACGCAACAATCTACCGGTGATGGCCGAAGTGGCCCGCCGTCATCCAGAGCTGCACCCCGTGGTGGCCGGCGCACCGGCCATAGATGCGTCAATTTATAGGAAATACTGCGAATACACTGTTGTGGATAACGACACCTTTGAGCTGATGGCGCATGCGCGGGGAGCGTTGGTGACGTCGGGTACGGCCACGTTGGAGGCCGCGTTGATAGGTGTGCCGCAGGTGGTGTGCTACCGCGCCAATGGGAGCCGCATATCGTATAACATATTCAAGCGCATACTGAAGATACCATACGTGTCGCTGCCTAACTTGATAGCTGGAAAGGCCGTAGTGGCTGAGCAGCTTGTGCATCTGTGCACCCCCGACCGGGTAGATGGTGAATTGAGCAAGGTGTTGCCTGGCGGAGCGGATTATGAAGCGCAACAACAAGGTTATGAGCTGATTAGGGCTAAGTTGACCACAGCCGATGCTGCTACCAATGCTGCCGCGATAATCTACGGGGAGCTGACGGCGAAGGATTAAGTCGTAGACTTACGGCGCAGGAAAGGCCGGCCTATAAAATGCCAAGACAAAGCCGATAAAAGTACGATGACGGCAAAGGCGAGCATTAAAGAAGGGATAAGCCCAATGGAGTCGGGTAAATTATAATGGATAAGCACTTGTATAATCGGGAAGTG
This sequence comes from Bacteroidales bacterium, assembly GCA_029218425.1. GTDB lineage: Bacteria > Bacteroidota > Bacteroidia > Bacteroidales > Muribaculaceae > JAGBWK01. The sequence continues at coordinate 24,087 of JAQXRH010000055.1, forward strand.
CATTAAGTAAAAATCATAGGAGATATCGGTCTTGCCAAGCCAGTAGCCCCAGCGGCCGATAAATGCTGCCGGAATGACAATACATGTAATAGCGAGCGGTTTGATAATATAGGATGCGTCGGGAAAGCTATAAGCAATAGCCATTGCGACAAATCCAAAAACCAGCAGGTAGCGGCGATACTTAATGACAAATTGCAACGACTCATACATAATCATGCCCATAACAAAATATGCGAGTTGGCCACCAATCTGACGAGCATATATCAAATATGCGTCATTGCCCGATTGATTATATAAATGGTTGCATATCAATGAATAGGAGATGGATAGTAATACCAAAACGGAGAGCAGCAATAGCGGATTAAGCCTGATTTTTTTGCATATATACACAATCAAAGGCAAAGCGATGTAGCACATCAATTCAATTTTGATAGTCCATAAAGAGCCATTGACAGCATCTATGGTGTTATGGGTGAATACGCCCGGCAAAGTAGGTTGAGCGAAATTGGAAAACGATAGGTTGTACAACAAATACCGTAACCACTCAGTGCTAAAATACTCATTGAAAGAGCAAGAAGATACGAAGAAAAGGGCTAATGAAAAAATAATGACAATAAAGAGGTAGCTTGGCAGGATGCGTCGGCATCTATTTGAAAAATAGGTTTTTAGCGAAGAAGCGCGGCAGAAACTTGCATAGATAAGAAAGCCTGAGATGACGAAAAAGCCGCGCACGCAGTCGACGCCTTGGATAAAAAGGGCACTGTTATCGCAGTTGGTCAACACAGTGAAGTGGACAAAAAAGACGTATACAGCCAACATCAATCTTATGATATTGAAGTTGTTGGGTTGAGGTATATGTCGATAAGAGCCGAAAGTCATATATAATAAAAACGAGCCGAGGTGCAATATATTGCATGCTCGGCTCTGAAAGTCTTGAAATCAAATAGTTATGCTGTTGAGCAAATGGAGCTTGCCGTCGGCTATCAGTTTGAGTATTAGTTCGCCGAATAGCGTGTTTTGCCAGGCGAACCAGTGGCGGGTGAAGTCGGCAGGATTGTCCTTATGGAAAGATTCGTGCATGAAACCGGTGCCGTTGTGGGTAGTCATCAGCATTTCTATGCACTGCTTGATTTCGGCATCATCGGAAGCGGTGAAAGCCTTCATCATGATGCTCATGGGCCATATCATGTTGTATCCGATGTGTGGTCCGCCGATGCCTTCAGCGGCTTTTCCCTTGAAGAAATAGGGGTTGTATTCGCTCCACACGAAGCGGCGTGTATTCTGATACACGGGGTCGTTGATGTCGACATCGCCGAGGTAGGCCATAGCGAGGAGGCTTGGGACATTGGCATCGTCCATCATGATGTGGTTGCCGAAGCCATCCACTTCGTAGGCGTATATGCGCCCGAAAACAGGGTGCTCGACAATGGCATGACGTTGCAGAGCTGTTTCCACCTCGTTGGCTAAATCGATGCATCGGCTGGCACGGGCGGTGTCGTGGTTGACGTTTTCCAATATTTCGGCAGCTTTGCGCAATGAAGTGACAGCGAAGAAGTTGGAAGGCACGAGAAATTGCAGAATGGTAGCGTCGTCGCTTGGGCGGAAACTTGACACGATAAGGCCGACGGGGTTGACGGGGGCACCATTGCCGTTGTTGTTGAGGGTGTCGGTAGAGCGGTCGGTTTTGCGAGAGAAGCGGTAAGGCCCTACCCCATCCTTTCGTTGTTGTTGTGTGAAAGTGGTGAGGATGTTGTCGATAGCTTTAATCCATTCTTCATCGAAGATGGCATCGTCGCCGGTCACCTTCCAATATTCGTAGGCCAATCTTATGACGTAGCAGAGCGAGTCGATTTCCCATTTTCGTTCATGCAATTCGGGCTTCATGTCGGTGTTGTCGGATTCCCAGTAGCTACCTACGGGGCCGTCGTTGAAAGCGTTGGCGTAGGGGTCGATGTTAATGCATAAGAGTTGACGACGTATGACGCCTTCAAGCATCGTGCGCAAATTCTCGTCGTGGTTGGCAAGGCTAACGTAGGGCCACACCTGTGCGCCGCTGTCGCGGAGCCACATGGCATGAATGTCGCCGGTGTAGACAAAAGTGTCGGGTTTACCGTCGAGCATACGGAAATGTACGGTTGTGTCGAGGGTGTTAGGGAAGCAGTTTTCAAACATCCAGGCCAACTGAGGGTTGGTAAGCAGCGATTTGATGCGTTGAATCTCGTCGTCGACGGCCTTGGATACAAAAAGCCGGTCGGCGGCTTGCGGCCGTCGGGTGACGGAGTATAGATTTTCGGTGGAAATAGAAGAGGCATCGTCGGATGCCGGCTTCTCGCCCCCGGCGACGTTGAAGCCCGTGAGAGCTATTGTGGCGGCGGCGATGTTGAGTACATGTCGGTAGATGTTAGATTTCATTGATGTAATATGTTAGGTGTTTAAATTGCGTGCAGTGGAATTGCGCGTCATTTGTCGAAGCGGATGGCATCGAGGTTGAGGTTGGAGTTGTTGAGATGGAGAGTGAAACCTTTGACTGAGGCATCCTCGATGAGCGAGGATATGTCGAACGATGCGTAGTAGGCTCTTTCAAAGGTGGCAACGTCGATGTCGGCTTCATCGACGAGGTAGATGTCGGGATAAGATGCATCGGTTTGCGCATCGGGCATCAAAAGCGACAGGCTGCGTGGGGGCTGTTGGTAGGGCAGCCGGCAGTGGATGTTAAGATATTTCCCGGCTCTCCATGCGCTGAGCAGGTACACAGCGTCGTCGTCCCAGCCTTCAATTTCGGCGCTTTCGACGTTGGTAAGGACGCCGTTGACGATTGTGCCATATCCTTTTGCTATCACTTCGCACGACTGATAGGCTTCGGCCACCGAAGCCGGCACGTACATAAGCAAAAGCCTGTCGCCAACGGGCACTTTTTTGGTGTCGACTCTCTGCCGTGCTGTCAAAGTGATGATTTTATCGCTACCGGGCTTGCTCAAAGTGAACACCGAGCCATTTTGGCTGTCGGACTCCAACTTTACGATATCGTAGATGTAGGCGGTGTCGGAAGGCTCTTCGTCGGTGCATGCCGACAGCGATAATATGGCCAGCAATAACAGTGAGAGATATGTTTTCATTATGTTAAATGGCTTAAATATTGGAAATTATGCCATCTTTGATGGTGATTATACGGTCGGCTTCGGTGGCAAGGTTGCTATCATGGGTGACAATGACAAAAGTAGTGCCCATGTCACGACGCAAGTCGAAGAAAAGTCGGTGGAGCTCCCGGCGGTTGGCAGAGTCAAGGCTACCGGAAGGCTCGTCGGCAAGGACAACGGCCGGGTTGTTGACCAATGCGCGTGCCACGGCAACGCGTTGTCGTTCGCCACCCGAGAGCTGGGCGGGACGGTGGGAGCAACGTTGCGACAGGCCCATGTATTCAATAAGTTTGCGGGCGCTGTCAAAAGCCTCGGTTCGGCGACGTCCAGCAATCAAAGCGGGCATAGCCACGTTTTCCACCACGTTGAATTCGGGCAATAGCTGGTGGAATTGAAAAACAAAGCCGATGTTTTTTCCGCGGAAAGAAGCCAACTGCTTGTCGCGCAGGGAGTAGATGTCGGTGTCGTTGTAGAATACATGCCCCTTGTCGGGCGCGTCGAGCGAGCCGAGCAGCTGAAGCAAAGTCGTTTTGCCGGCACCGCTTGGACCAACGATGGCCACTACCTCGCCATCGTTGATGGTAAGGTCGATGCCTTTGAGTACCTCAAGGCTGTCAAAACTTTTGTGAAGGTCGACGGCTCGTATCATATAAAAGATTTAGCCATTGTGGTGATGGCGTATTCGGGAGAGACGCGTCGGTATAGTATATCGTAGACTCCGTCGAGGATCGGGAGCTGGATGCGGTATTCCTCGTTGATTTCGTGGATGCACTTTACGCCGAAGTAGCCTTCGGCCACCTGTTCCATCTCCATTTTGGCGGCTTTTACGGAGTAACCGCGTCCGATAAGTGCGCCGAAATTGTGGTTGCGCGAGAAGCGGGAATAAGAAGTGACGAGCAAGTCGCCCAGGTACACAGAGTCGCATATCTGGCGCTGTCGAGGTGCTACCCCATCGAGAAAACGTGCCATTTCGCGAATGGCGTTGGAGACGAGCATGGCGAGGAAGTTGTCGCCCTTTTTCATGCCGTGGACAATGCCTGCGGCTATTGCATAGACATTTTTGAGCACGCCGGCATACCCTATTCCGGTGACGTCGTTAGACACTATGGCGTGTACGTTGTTTGACTCCAAGACGGCGGCAAATTGAGATGCTACTGAGGTGTCGAGGCCGCCCACGGTGAGGTAGGAAGGCCTGTCCAAAGCCACTTCTTCGGCATGACACGGTCCGGAGATGATTAGTGCCTTGGAGGGGGTCACGTTATAGCGTTCGACCATGTAGTCGGTGATCAGCATATTGTCGTCGGGCACGATGCCTTTGATTGCGGTGACGATGGCACGGTCGGATAGGTCGATGGTGAGTTTCGAGAGGTGGTCCTTGAAGTAGGGCGAGGGCATTGCGAATAAAATGGTATCGCTCATCTCCACTACTTTATTGATGTCGCTGGAGAAATTGATGCGGTCGGTGTCGAAACGCACATCGGTGAGATATGCCGGGTTGTGGTGTATGCGTTTGAATTCCTCGATTCGGTCGTCGCGGCGCATGTACCAATTTATATTATCGCAATTTTTCAGCAAAACGCTTGCAAGAGCGGTAGCCCAACTGCCACCGCCCATCACTGCAATGTTTCCGGGAAATTCCATGGTAAGTGGTTAAGATTGTGTGAGGTAATAGAATGGCTATTGGGCTATTAAGCCTCCTCGGAGTCGTTGTCGGTGGCTTCCTTAGCGCGACGTTTTTCGGGTCGCATCTGCGGGAAAAGCAAGACTTCCTGAATGGTGGTCTGCCCCGTCATGAGCATCACGAGACGGTCCATGCCTATGCCCATACCTGAAGTAGGTGGCATACCATATTCCAACGCTCTAATGAAGTCGGCATCGATAATCATAGCCTCGTCGTCGCCCTTTTCGCTTAGGCGCATCTGCTCTACGAAGCGCTCATACTGGTCGATGGGGTCGTTAAGTTCAGAATAGGCGTTGGCAAGCTCTTTGCCGTTGACCATCAACTCAAATCGTTCGGTAAGCTCGGGATTGTCGCGGTGGCGTTTTGTCAGCGGCGACATTTCTATTGGGTAATCAATGATAAATGTGGGCTGGATGTAGTTTCCTTCGCATTTTTCGCCGAATATTTCATCGATAAGTTTGCCTTTGCCCATGGTAGCGTCGACCTCGATGTTGAGTTTGGCGCACACCTCGCGCAGCTGTTCTTCGCCCATGCCCGTGATATCGATTCCGGTGAATTCCTTGATTGAATCTATCATGGTGACGCGGCGGAAAGGAGCCTTAAATGAAATGACGTTGTCGCCTACTTTAACTTCGGTGGTGCCGTTTACGTCGATGCATATCTTTTCAAGAAGCTTCTCGGTGAAATCCATCATCCACTTGTAGTCCTTGTAGGATACGTATATCTCCATGCAGGTGAATTCGGGGTTGTGGGTTCTGTCCATGCCCTCGTTGCGGAAGTTTTTGGAGAACTCGTAGACGCCTTCAAATCCGCCCACTATAAGGCGCTTGAGGTATAGCTCGTCGGCGATACGAAGGTACAACGGTATGTCAAGAGCATTGTGGTGGGTGATGAATGGGCGCGCAGCTGCACCGCCCGGTATCGACTGCAATATGGGAGTTTCCACCTCCATATATCCGTGGTCGTTGAAGTATTGGCGCATAGAGTTGAACACCTTGGTGCGTTTCACAAAGATATCCTTTACGCCGTCGTTGACCACAAGGTCGACATATCTGCGGCGGTAGCGCATCTCGGGGTCGTCGAAAGCATCATATACCACGCCATCTTTCATCTTGACAATGGGGAGTGGGCGCAACGATTTGCTAAGCACGGTAAGTTCCTGGGCGTGAACGGATACTTGCCCGGTCTGCGTGCGGAACACATAGCCTTTAATGCCTACGAAGTCGCCGATATCAAGGAGTTTCTTGAACACTATGTTGTACAAAGTCTTGTCCTCTTCGGGGCATATCTCGTCGCGGTTTACATACACTTGTATTCTTCCAGTGGCATCTTGGAGCTCCATGAATGAGGCTTTACCCATGATGCGTCGGCTCATCACACGACCGGCTATCGTGACATCGCGGCGCTCGGCTGCGTCATCGAAAGTCGATAATATTTCATCGGCATGTCCTGTTACTACATATTCGGCTGCCGGATAAGGTTCGATGCCAAGGCGGCGCATCTCCTCCATGGAGCCGCGGCGCACTATCTCTTGTTCGCTAAGTTCTTGCGGATTCATATATCGTAAAATTTTATATTCTTAATCGTTCACTTAAAGTATATTTGTTGCCATGAAAGGCTGCCAAGCCTCCGACAAGGCATAGATAACTGCAAAGATAGCAAATCTAACCGATAAAAGCAACCTACTTTGCCATTTTGCTTCATTTTGCCATGGATTTTTACCAATTTTGCGAGCACCGTTGGCGGTAGTTTGCCCTGCACCATATATTGGCGAGAGGACGGAACGCTGGAGGTAGCTCAGGTCGTGGTTTACGCCGGTTTTGTTAAGTCAGTAGGCATAAGAAATGCCATTGCAGTGGCGTAATGACGCTATGCAATGGCATGATGAGCTATAATTGTGGCGACGGGATTGCCCCGTAGGGTTTACTCTTTGACACCGTAGGCGAGGTCGCCGGCGTCGCCTAAGCCGGGCACAATGTAGGAATGGTCGTTGATATGCTCGTCGACGGCGCCTACCCATATCGTGGTGCGGTCGGCTGGAAATGTTTTGGTAATATAGTCGATAGCTTTTTGGGAGGCTATCACTGAGGCGACGTGGATGTGGCGCGGGCTGCCTTTGGTGAGCAAAGCTCTGTAACTCAGTTCCATACTTGCTCCTGTGGCAAGCATCGGGTCGGCTATAACTACTATTTTATCCTCAAGATTGGGCGATGCCAAATATTCAATGCACACGTCGAAATTTTCCTTCTCCTTGTATTTGCGATAAGCCGAAACGAATGCGTTTTCGGCATCGTCGAAGTAGTTGAGAAATCCATGGTGGAAAGGCACGCCGGCACGGAATATTGTTGCAAGCACTACGGGGTCGGCGATACGATGGCATTTTGACACTCCCAATGGTGTGGTCACTTCCACCTCATTGTAGGTGAGGGTGCGAGATATTTCGTAAGCCATAATTTCGCCGATACGTTCGAGATTGCGGCGGAAACGCAGGCGGTCGTTCTGCACGTCGACATTGCGCAGTTCCGACATGTATTGGCTTATAAGCGAATTACTTTTGTCAAAATTTATTACTTCCATGGCAGTGAATGATTAGTTTGGTATATGTTGGAATGTCCGTAACACAAAATTATGCAAATAAGTTGATAGCGCAAAATGTCTAAACGAAAAAAATGAAAATCATAATCACCGCAATTAGCAGCAATTAGCAGCAAGATTAGCAGCAAAGTTAGCATTAAAAATGCATGATTTTTCAAAAATTAATTTTTACAGCTAACAAAACTATTATTTAAAACAACTATTTTGATTTACTATGTAATTCATTCAATATTCATCATTTCTAATTCAATTAGGGCCGTGAGGCCCGTGGCAGTGATTCTCATAGTCGAGGGCCGTGAGGCCCGATGTTGTTACTATCCCCGTCCGACCGGCGTCAGCCGGGAGGGCGGGGTTCATCACCACCCCGTGGCCGGAGCCCCGGAGAGGGCGACCATGTGATATCGGTGCACTTCCGTCCGGTGGAATCCGACCCCTCCGCCTCGTCCTCCATCCGTCCCCATCGTCCCGCCAGGCGTCCGACAGGACGCCGATTTAGCAGTAACCGGGTACACCGTAGCGCAGCGTAGGTGTGCCCGGATCTCTATACCATCAGGACAGAGGCGCCCTTAGGTCGCCGATTTACACCGCCCCAGATAGCTTAGTCCTGTGGTCGGACTTCAGTCCGACACCATCCACCTTGTCCATTTCTATCTCCTCATTCCTGTTATCCGCTCCGCCTCACCCATGTAGGGCCGTGAGGCCCGATGCTGTTACTATCCCCGTCCGACCGGCGTTAGCCGGGAGGGCGGGGTTCATCACCATCATGAGATAGGGAGCCCCGGAGAGGGCGACCATGTGCCACCGGTAGGACATCCACCCGGATGGCGTCCGTAAGGACGAGAAGCGAGCCTCAGCGAAGCGTATGAGTAACCGGGGGTTGAGCGTCAGCGATACCCCCGGATTTACCGGTACATAGCCTTGCGTCTTATAGACGCGCCCCGGTAACTATGATACACTTTAATGATGTTGGAGATTACAAAACTACGAGAGCCACGTTTTATGACCATAGTTTCTACTTCCAAAAAGTGTAACATGTAACAACTTTTGGAAGTAGAAACTAAAATATGTAACACTTCACATGAGACATAATGACACTTGTGCTCGTGGCTGTGCCGATGTATCTGATGTATGAAGCGAGCATAAAGGTCATCATGTCAATAGAGCGAAAGTGGGGAAAGACGGCTGCATAGAAATGTTAAATCAGCCCCGTTAATACGTCAGTTGATAAATAACAGCTATCTATAATTAAACATTTTAAGCTGATTATAAGGAAGTTAAATATTAATTATGCAAATTTGCAATGATACTGCAAATTTGCATAATTTTTTTTCTAAAGCTATTATCAACGGACGCCCAACTTTAACAGCTGTTTTTTAATTAACACATAAAGCATTGAAGATTAAATCATTGGTTTGTAATGATAAAAAATTTGAAATAATGTTATGTAAATTAAAAAAAACGGCATATCTTTGTACCGCAGACCGCATTGCAGAGGCCCGGTCACGGGATAGAAGCGGGCGGGATGCAAAATAAACATAAAAAGCGTTTACTCAACACTCTTTCTTGGCTTGTTGAAACCTGGAAAACTTCAATCTCAGTCAAGAATGTGGCAAGCAGTAGATGTCTTGTGGATATGTATATTCCACCGATGGCATGCGCTCACGCGCATGCTAATGGTTAATTATACATATATTGCGTGAGGCTTCTGCATTGCTTGCTCGTTCTACTGAGATGGGCAGTTCCAGGGCCTCAACAAGCGGGACGAGCAACAAGTACGGCTCTCACGCTTTTTTTTATAAACCAATCTGATGCCAATGATGTGAGCCCTGCGGCCTGAAAATAATGATGCCCGGTAAAGGTCGCACAATACGTTACATCTCATTTCAATCATTCACAAAACAGCAAAGGGGTCAGTTGCAAAAGTCGGTTGAATTGTTAAAAAGCTATCCGAGTGTGAAAATATTTTTAAGCGCATAGTTATGAGAATCGGGAAAGGGAATCTATGAAAAGATGCTTTTGGACAACAACTTATGTTGATAGAATTATGTCAAGCAATTAAACAGTTCATCCAGCCTCCACAAAACACCACAATTTAACAACCGCTTTTTTACATTGACCCCAGCAAAGCACCTGTCAACACGAAGTATTGACAGGTACTTTGTCAGACTGACATGCCCGGTCCATACGTGCGTCATAGATTACCATATACCTTTAAACCTAACAATATATAGCAATGAAAAGAATGTAATCCTCCTGACTAAGCCGACTTATATATGGCTTAGTCAGGAGGATTACGTCTGAATGAAAAAAGGCAACTATACCTTATACTCCTACTGAAAAAAACTCCAATTGAAGTAATAGATAACTTAAAGAATTTTGAATATTAAAAAATGGCGGTGTGTCAAAATCGAAATTTTGACACACCGCCTTGTATTTTCGACAAGATGGAGAAGCCGCTAACAAAATGGTTCAGATGGTAGGAGCCTGTGGATGAGAGTGATGGGAGTTGACTGATGTCAATGACCGAACCAGCATACCGCAGGCGATGACCCGGATGGACCATTATGATACACCCTCATTTTCTTGTCTGATTTTAAAGTTTACCATTCGTCCATCACGGGAGCCGGGGTAAACGCTCTCAATTTTTCAGATACTGATTTGAGCACTATGTTGGCTTTCTCTGTCAAGGCCTTGAACGCTTTTTTATACCTGCCGTTATCTTTAGCATCGGCAAACGGAGCTACGCTACTGATTGCCACATCCATAGATTCCTTATTGGAAGTATCCGATAACGTCAGTACGTTATAGTTGGTAAAAATCAACTGAACGCGTACTTTATTGTCTTTTGCATCAAGGCGCAGAAAATAATCGGTACTGAAGACCTCACTTTTTACCATTCCGTTATCAGTATAAAAGGAGTTGAGATGGCCTTTGCCGTAAGCAATCCCTTTATCTGCGAAATGCTCTATTTCCTTATATTTCGTCGTCTTGTACTCATTCTCAAGATATTTGAGAGATGCCTCCAATCCCTCCGTTGCGTTTAAGGGGAGATTTTCTATAACATAAGTAAAGACCACATTCCCTTTTTGATCTGTTTTGGCATCCTCAAATTTCAGCTCATCGCAAAAAGCCAAGGGCGCCATCAACATGATGAAAAGAGCGGTAAGAATACCTTTGAGATTAGAAAATGAGGCCATTACTTCCGAAGTTTTCTACAGTGTTAGTGTTCATTGCAGGACCTTCCACGAAGCCTTTGATATTAGCGCCCCATCCGGTTGCCTTGACTACCGTTTTCTTGTAGATGCCGAAGAAATATGATTTAGACTGTGTCTCAAACTGAGGTTCAAGGATAAGATCGACATCAGCCGACTGTTTTGCTCGGAACAATGCAACGTTTTCAGTGCTGCTGAGTCCGCGATAACGGTTGTTGGCTTTGATTTCTTTTCCGCCATTGGGGGTGTGCTTGAATATCCAGAGTATACGGGTACTAGATGCTGTCCCTTGTATTTTCTTTATACCATCATAGTCTATATCGGCTTTCACGTTGGTTGTTATATTGTTACCACCGATAGCCATTACAGGAGCTGTCTGTTTTACTGATGAGCAACTTGCCATACCCAAAATTACTACACACACCATCAAAAATTGAAAAATTTTTTTCATAGTTATAAGAATTAAATGTTAGCCTCCGGACTCCCGCTTCAGCATAAAAAGATTAGTTTATTAGTAAAAAAGCGTGAGAGCCAAAACTTTTCAGCCCGTTCAACTTAATTTTGACCATGTTAAATCCAATCATAGTGGGGAATGAACAGAGCAGAGGCTTCATGCAGTATAAGCTTTTACCCTATCATATATTCACATACCTGACATGATAAATAAACCATATCCGCCTAAGTCGTCTTTATCTATCCTATTCCTGACTGAGATTGAAGTTTTCCAGGTTTCAACAAGCCAAGAATGAGCGTCGAGTAAACGCTTTTATTATGTTCATTTTACATCCCGCCCGCTTCTATCCCAAAGATTGGGACTCTGCAATGCGGTCTGCGTAGCAAAGATAAGCCGTTTTTTTAATTTACACAACATTATTTCAATTTTTTTATCATTACCCATCCCCCCCTCGACGTTTTAATCTTCAATGTTTTGTGTATCAATGTAAAAAAATCGGGTATTAATGTTGGGCGTCCTTGATAATAGCTTTATATAAATTATGCAAATTCTAATCTCAGTCAGGGATGAAGCAACGTCGGCGATATGCATTTCTGATAATATGCTTGGTGGCAGCCATCATCACGCCGCCCGATGTAATGACATTGGTACTTGTGGCGGTGCCGCTGTATCTGATGTATGAAGCGAGCATAAAGGTAATAAAGAGAGTAGAACGGAAAGCAGCATAGTGTGGGGGTATCATGCACCGACCGACACGGGATATAAGGGTATATCATAATGGTACACAGTCTTTTAGTATCCGGGACATTCTGATAGCATACTCTTCATACGGGCGAAAACAGAAGGCGGTGTATCAAAATCGGATTTTTGATACACCGCCTTGTATAATCAGCGTCACGGTGGGCGCCGTTAGAGGGTTGACGTGGGGATTATTTTACTTCCCAGGTTTCGCCTGCAAGAATCATAGCGCGGAGGCTGTCAAATCCTTTTTTGGCGCGTACTTCGTCAACCTGGCGTGACACTTCCTCGTTGTAGACGGGAGCGTCGACGTCGCGTATCACACCGATAGCGAGAGGCAGATCAGTTCCGTCCATCATGGCAAGCTGCTGGTGGAGGAAGTTGCTTTGGCAGTGGGCGTCGTGGACGAGGACATCGTCGATGGTGTAGCCATCCTCACCAATGGTGACGGCTTTGAGGAGAAAACCGTCGCGCACGAGACCTTTGTTTTTTTCTTTGCCGAAGATCATCTTTTCGCCGTGGACGAGGTGGATGGTGCGGTCGGCGCGGTATTCGCGGTCGGTGATGTGGTTGTGGATGCCGTTGTTGAATATGACGCAGTTTTGGAGTATTTCACACACCGAAGTGCCGCGGTGTCGAGCGGCGGCTACGAGGACTTCCTGAGAGGTCTGCAACTCGACGTCGATAGAACGGGCGAAGAAGTTGCCGCGGGCGCCGAATACGAGTTCGGCGGGGACGAATGGGTCCTCGGTAGTGCCGTAAGGCGATGATTTAGAGACGAAACCGCGGTCGGAGGTAGGGGAGTACTGCCCTTTTGTGAGACCGTAGATTTTGTTGTTGAAGAGGATGATGTTGATGTCGATGTTGCGACGTACGGCGTGGATGAAGTGGTTGCCACCTATGGCGAGGCCGTCGCCGTCGCCGGAAATTTGCCATACGGTCATTTCGGGGTTGGCCACTTTGAATCCGGTGGCTATGGCAGCAGCTCGGCCGTGGATGGTGTGGAAGCCGTAGGTGTTCATGTAGTAGGGGAGACGTGATGAGCAACCTATGCCGGAAATGACGGCAGTCATAGCCGGGTCAACGCCTACGGTAGCCATAGCCTTATGGAGGGAGTTGAGGATGGCGTGGTCGCCACATCCGGGGCACCAGCGTACGGGAGAGGCGTTTTTAAAATCGGCGGCTGTATATGTTTTGTTTTCCATAATTGCTTATTTGTTGATTATGTTGTTGACACCATTGACTATTTCGCTAACGAGGAAGGGTTGTCCCTGTATCTTGTTGATACGGTGTATTTCGACGTTGGGGAAGCGAGCTTGTAGGAAGTCGGCAAACTGACCGCAGTTGAGCTCGGCGACGATGACACGGCGATAGCGGCCTATGATGTCGGCGGTGTTGGCGGGCAGCGGGTTGATGTAACGGAAGTGGGCGAAGGCAACGGGAGTGCCGGCGGCGTTGAGTTCGGCGGTTGCGGTCGTGAGATGTCCGTATGTGCCGCCCCATCCTATGATAAGGGTGTCGGCGTCGGGGTTTCCAGCAACTTCGAGAGCCGGGATGTCATTGGCGATGCGAGCCACCTTTTCACGGCGCAGTAGCACCATTTTCTCGTGGTTGACGGGGTCGGTGGAAATAGCGCCGGTGTTGGCATCTTTTTCAAGGCCACCGATGCGGTGGGCGAGGCCCGGAGTGCCGGGGATGGCCCAGTAGCGCGAGAGCGTTTCGTCGTCGCGAAGATAGGGGGTCCAGCTGTCGCGAAGGTTTTCAGGAACGAATCGCGGATGTATTTCGGGATATTCGTCGGCGTCGGGGATGCGCCAAGCCGATGAGCCGTTGCCTATGAATGCGTCGCTGAGCAGGATGACGGGGGTCATGTGCTCGATAGCGATGCGCGCTGCTTCAAAAGCCATCGTGAAGCAGTCGGTGGGGGTGGCGGGAGCTACGACGCATATTGGTGATTCGCCGTTGCGGCCGTAGAGCGCTTGCAACAGGTCGGTTTGCTCCGTTTTGGTCGGAAGTCCGGTAGAAGGGCCGCCGCGTTGCACGTCGATGATGACGAGAGGGAGCTCGGCGATTACAGCCAGGCCGATGCCTTCGCTTTTGAGGGCGAGGCCTGGGCCTGAAGTAGAAGTGACGGCGAGGTTTCCGGCGAACGAAGCGCCGATGGCCGAGCATACGCCGGCAATTTCGTCTTCCATCTGGCAGGCCTTTACTCCGAGGTCTTTACGCTTGGCGAGCTCGTGGAGTATGTCGGTAGCCGGAGTGATAGGGTAGGACCCGAGGAAAAGCGGACGACGCGACTTCTCCGAGGCCATGATAAGACCCCACGCAGTGGCAGTATTGCCGTTGAGGTCGGTATAGGTGCCGGGGCGTGCTTCGTCGCTTTCGATGCGGTAGGTCGATACCGACGCGTGGATATTGTGACCGTAGTCGTAGCCGGCTTGGATTACTTTGGCGTTGGCTTCGTAGATTGCGGGCTTCTTAGCAAATTTGTTCTTGAGCATGCGAAGGGCAGCTTCGAGCGGACGGTCGAAGAGCCAGCAAACGAGGCCGAGGGCGAATATGTTGCGACACTTGAGGATGGACTTGTTGTCCATGCCGGAGTCGGCGAGAGCGGCTTTTGTCATAGAGGTGACGGGCACTTCTACGATTTGGGCCGAGATGTTGAGTTCTTTATAAGGGTCGTCGGTTGAGAAAAGAGCTTTTTCCAGAGCTTCTTTTTTGAAGGAGTCTATGTCGACGATGATGACGCCGCCCTGTTTGAGGAATTTCACATTCTGTTTCAAGGCAGCGGGGTTCATAGCGATGAGCACGTCGCAGGCGTCGCCCGGGGTGTGTACGCCGGAGCCTACGCTAACTTGGAAGCCGGATACGCCGCTAAGCGAACCTTGCGGAGCGCGAATTTCAGCGGGGTAGTCGGGGAAAGTGGAAACGGAGTTTCCCAATCCGGCCGATACGTTGGTGAAGATGTTGCCGGCGAGCTGCATACCATCGCCGGAGTCACCCGAAAAGCGGACTACCACTTTGTCGAGGGTTTTCACTTTTGGATTTTCCATTTGCAATCTGATAACAAATTTTACACTTACGATGCGCAAAGGTAGCATTTTTATAGTGAAATAAAAAATTTGTTGGCAATAATTATGTGATTTGGGTTGTTTGTGTGCATTTGTAAAGCAGATTTGGATAAAACGTTGACAAATGTGGGTCGAAAAGGGCGAAGTGGTGGCATAATGTAGGAATTCAACCGGCGGCGGCTGAATGCAGCAAAGCCTCTGGTAACAGTAAATAGGCGCCATATGGTCGTCGCCTGCGGCAATGAATGGTTGATATAGAGGGCAATCGCAGGCAATAAATACGTGTATTGCAGGCCGTAATGTGCGGAAATATGTGGGAAATAGCAGTGATAAATGCAAATTAACAGTGGGGTTGGCCGTATATGATGATATTTTTGCTTATCTTTGCGGAACGAAAAAACAAGATAGATAAAGTTGTACAACCATCTCCGCATATATATAATACTGATATTTACCACATTGTGCTTTAGCATGATAGCCGGCGGGAAGGAGGCTGGCTCTAAGCAGCATGATAATGGTGACGTTGAGCCGATATCGGCGCAACCGAATGATAGCGTATTGGCTGCCCGAGGAGTCCACTCCGATATCCGACCTATAGCGGTAGCCGGCGATAGCATCGTTGAAGGGATGGTGTCGGATACAATTACCGGGAAAGAGGGGATTGCGGTAGCCGGCGATAGCACTGTAGCGGAGAATGTCAGTGTCAAACCGGTGGACAACCGGCCGTCGAAGCCTTCGCGTATACGCCGCGAAAAGGTGGATTTGGACAATCAGGTCGTATTTTCGTCGACCGACTCAATGGTGATGATTGGTAGGTCGAATATGTTTATGTATGGCAACGGCCAGGTGGATTACGGCGATTTGAAGCTTGATGCGGCCCAGATTTCTATCGACCTCGACAAGAGTGAGGTATCTGCCGTAGGGCAGACCGACTCTATCGGTGAGCTGAGCGGCAACCCTGTTTTTGAGCAGGGCGGGTCGACCTACGAGACAAAGACGATGCGCTATAATTTCAAGTCTAAGCGCGGATTTATCACCGATGTAATCACCGAGCAGGGCGAGGGTTACCTGACGGGCGGCACCACCAAGAAGACCGAGGATGACTATTATTATCTCAAAGACGGGCGATATACCACTTGCGACAACCATGAGCACCCCCATTTCTATTTCCAGCTTACAAGGGCTAAGGTTAAGCCTAAGAGCAATATAGTTACCGGGCCTACGTATATGGTTTTGGCAGGCTTGCCCTTGCCTGTGGCTGTGCCATTCGGCTATTTCCCCTTTTCGAGCAAATATTCGTCGGGGGTGATAGTGCCGACGTTTGGCGACGACTACAACCGCGGTTTCTACTTGCGCGATGGCGGGTATTATTTCGCTATCAACAACAATATTGACTTGGCTTTGACCGGGGAGATATACACCCGCGGGTCGTGGGGGCTCTCGGCGCGGTCCACCTATGCCAAGCGCTATAAATTCAATGGCAATTTCAGCATCAGTTATTTGAAATCGATATATGGCGACAAAGGTCAGCCCGACTACTCTAAGCAGACCAACTTCCAGATAGTGTGGACCCACTCCCAGGATGCCAAGGCTAATCCGAATATGAACCTGTCGGCATCGGTCAACTTCACGACATCGGGCTATACGCGCAACGATTTGAATTCATATTATTCGTCGGCCTTCACGGAGAATACCAAGAGTTCGACTGTGAATATGACTTATCGCTTCCCGCAGTCGAAATGGTCGTTGTCGACGACGATGAACGTGTCGCAGCGCACCCAGGACTCCACATTGTCGGTGTCGTTTCCCAATGTCACCGTCACGATGTCGCAAGTCTACCCCTTCAAGCGCAAGAAAGCAGTGGGCGATGAGCGGTGGTATGAAAAAATCCGCATGTCGTATTCCGGTCAGCTGCAGAACTCGCTGACGGCTAAGCAGGATGAATTTTTCAAGAAGAGCCTGGTCAAAGACTGGCGCAACGGCATGAAGCATAGCGTGCCGATTTCGGCTACGTTCAACGTGTTTAAGTATCTGAATTTGACCCCCTCAATCAACTTGCGCGACAGGATGTACACCACGAAGGTGCGCCGGCAGTGGGACCCCAATTCGGCCGCCGAAGTGTGTGATACGACTTATAGCTTTTACAACGTGTGGGATTTCGACGCCTCTTTGTCGTTGGATACCAAGATTTATGGCTTTTTCACCCCATTGCCTTTCTTGGGCGATAAGGTAAAGATGATACGCCACGTGTTGACCCCGACAATTTCGTTTAGCGGCTCCCCCGACTTCTCGTCGCCATTCTTCGGCTATTATGGCACCTACGACTATGTCAATGCCCAGGGCGAACCGGTGAAGAAGAAATATTCAATGTTCCCCAACTCGCTTTTCGGCATCCCCGGTCAAGGCAAATCGGGAACGGTTTCGGTGTCGCTTGCCAACAATTTGGAGATGAAAGTAAAGTCCGACAACGACTCTATTGGGGAGAAGAAGATTTCGCTGATAGAGAATTTCACAGTGTCGCAGAGCTATAATTTCGCCGCCGACTCGCTCAATTGGAGTAATATTAACACCTCGCTGTTGCTGAGGCTTACCAAGGACTTCAATTTAAACCTGTCGGCCGTGTGGGATGTGTACACCTATCAGCTCAATTCGTCGGGCCAGCCAGTGAGGGTAAATATCCCGCGATGGAAGGCTGGTAAGGGCTTGGGTCGCCTGTCGAGCACCGGCACATCGTTCTCCTATACGTTCAACAACAATACTTTCAAGAAGAAAAAGGAAACAAAGGACACGAAGAATAGGGACGGTGAGAACGGCGGTGACGAGGACGACAACGCAAGAATGCGCCCCGGAGCTCGACGCAACCAGGAGAATGACGATAGCGGCGGCGTTGTCGTAGGCGATGACGGGTATATGAAATGGGAGGTGCCTTGGAGCCTTACGTTCAATTATTCCATCGGCTATAGTTATGGCAAGTTCAACAAGCAGAAGATGGAGTACGACGGCAAGATAACGCAAAACCTGTCGTTCTCGGGCAACATACGTCCTACCAACAATTGGAATTTCTCAATGTCGGCTTCCTATAATTTTGACACACATAAGATTGCGTATATGAATTGCAATGTGTCGCGTGATTTGCATTGCTTCACTATGAGTGCAAGTTTCATCCCGGTTGGCCCGTATAAGAGTTTTAACTTCCACATTTCGGTTAAGTCGGCTATGCTGAGCGATTTGAAATACGATAAGCGCTCGTCGCGGCAGAATGGCGTGACCTGGTATTGATGCGAAATTTTGGCCGGGAGATGTAACTTTTTTGATATCTTTGCGTCTAATTGGTGAAAGAAATATTTTTAGAAATCTAAAAAACCATAATTATGAAAAAAATTTTGATGATGATGATTGTAGCATTGGCTACAGTCTCAGTAAAGGCAATCACTGTTGATGAAGCTTACAACAAGATAGCAGCTATCGATGGCGTAGCTATCTCCGATGTTCCTGAATATGACTGCACTAAGGAAGGCATGGATTGGGGTAAAGTCGCTATGTTCATAGGCGCGTCGCAGTCCACTCTCGACGAAGTAGAAAAGGTATTGGCCGAAATTACCGACGAGGTGGTCGTTGACCAAACTGCCCAGGGTAACAACAAGGTAGTCGGCTTTGCTGCCAAGCAGGAAGATGGCCGCACCCGTGCCCTTATCAGCGTGAATATGCCTAATGCCGGCATCGTGGTTGTCTATGCCCAGGGTGGCGACGACGTTGTGTCGGGCATGAATATCAATTGACATATTTCAGCCGCCTCACAATAGCATTTCCGTGCTATTATTATAGCCGCTCGCTTCGCCCCGGTCCACGTAATAGGACCAGAAGCAAAAGTCGGTTGAAGTGTAAATAATATAAAAGCGGTGGGTCAAAACATGAGATTTTGGCCCACCGCTTTTGGTGTAAATATGCTAACTTAAAAACTTACTAATACTGCTCCGATGCGTTGGGGAAGTCGCAAGCTTTCACATCGTTGATGTAGCTCTTGACTGCTGTGTCGATGACCGTGGCAAGGTCGGCATACCGACGTAGGAATTTCGGCGAAAAGCCTTTGTTGATACCGAGCATGTCGTGCATCACTAATACCTGGCCGTCGCATCCGCTCCCGGCGCCGATGCCTATCACGGGGATTGTAAGCGCCGATGCCACTTTCTCTGCTAAGGCGGCGGGGATTTTCTCCAATACTAATGCGAAGCAACCAATCTCTTCAAGCATCTTGGCGTCGCTGATGAGGCGTTGCGCTTCGGCCTCCTCCTTGGCGCGTACGGCGTAGGTGCCAAACTTGTTGATTGACTGCGGCGTAAGACCTAAGTGCCCCATTACGGGTATACCGGCGCATAAAATTCGTTCTATCGACTCGCGAATTTCCTGGCCCCCTTCCATTTTCACTGCCTCGGCATGCGATTCCTTCATGATGCGTATTGCCGATGCAAGCGCCTCTTTTGAGTTCCCTTGATACGTGCCGAAGGGCATATCCACAACCACCAATGCTCTATTCACCCCCTTTACCACGCTTTTGGCATGGTAAATCATTTGGTCCAAGGTCATTGGCAATGTCGTTACATTGCCTGCCATGACGTTGGATGCAGAGTCGCCTACCAATATCACGTCCATGCCGGCCTCGTCGATGAGGCGTGCCATTGAATAGTCGTAGGCGGTGAGCATTGCTATCTTTTCGTTGCGTTGCTTCATTTCGGTCAACCGTAATGTGGTGACCTTGCGTTGGTTATCTGTAGTATTTGTTGACATGGTTATTCTGTATTTATTGTTTTGGGTATAAATTTTGCATATACATTTTTTTATTCGATGCAAAGGTAATACTTTTAATACATTTTACCTAAGTTGCGCTTAAAAATCGGTCGCGGCCGCTGCGTCAAATGGGATATCGCTCGCCGATGTGTAAGCAAACGGCTCTTAGCGGTTGTTGCGCGGATGGTGGGAAAGGATTTCGGTGCGCAGGAATGAGCGGTCGATGTGGAGATACACTTCGGTAGTGGAAATGGATTCGTGTCCCAACATCTGTTGGATAGCGCGTAGGTTGGCTCCCCCCTCAAGTAGGTGGGTGGCAAATGAATGGCGCAACGTGTGGGGCGATATCTCTTTGTTGATGCCGGCTGCTTCGGCGAGCCCGCTCACTATATAGTATATCATCATGCGTGTCAATCTGCCGCCGCGACGGCTTAGAAACAATATGTTGCTTTCGCCGGGCTTTATTTTGACTTCGCCACGCTCTTTTAGGTAGTCTTTGATGGCGTCGATGGTGGTCTGAGCCATTGGCACGAGGCGCTCCTTGTCGCCTTTACCTCTCACTATCAAGTATTGCTCGTCGGCGTAAATACGTGATATTTCGAGGTTTACCAATTCCGATACACGCAGTCCGCAACCATAAAGCGTCTCTATGATGGCCCTATTGCGTATCCCTTCATATTTTGACATGTCGATGGCTTCGGTCATCGCGTCGATTTCCTCCACCGATAGCACTTCGGGAAGTTTCCGGCCTATGTGGGGCCCTTCAAGCAGTTGGGTAGGGTCGCTGTCGATATAGTCCTCTCGCCTAAGCCAGTGGAAGAACGATTTGACTCCTGAAATTATGCGGGCGAGTGTGCGCTCGGCAATGCCCAAGTCGAAGCATACGGCGGCGAATTGCTGCATGTCGGGCAACGTGATTTTGTCGACCGATAGCCCGGCGTCGTAGCTAAAGCGGAGCAGCTTGCGCACGTCCTCTGCGTAGGCATCTACCGTGTTGGCTGCCATGCCGCGTTCAAGTCGCAGGTGCATGGTGAAGCGGTTGAGCAATTCCTCGGATGATGGTAACACTCTGCCCACGTCGTCAAGCTTATTTGATTACGATTTTAAACGATTGCCGCGGCAGGTGGGCGTAGCGGCATAGCAAGCCTATGCGGTAGTCGCTGAAGTCCATGCCGCGCTCGCTCGCCGACGTGAGGCTGTGCCAAAGGCTTCGCATCGGCTCTTTGTCGACACGCGATATAAGTATTGTATCGGCTTCGTCGGCGATGACGGGTTTGCCGCTCGGGCTGTCGACGATGGTCATGTCGGCTTTGCCGTTGTCCACGATGGCTATGCTACGGTCTATCTCTCTTATGATGCTCCCTATGGTTCGCTCTGCGGCGTCGCTATCGGCTACGATGGCTATGCTTCGGGGCTTGAGATGCTCTATGCAGCGGCACATGGTGGCGGCGAAGTGCTTGTCGAGGCATCCGAGTGCCGCCAATTCCGCTTCATGCCCGGCGGCTCCCTTCTTGCACAGCGCTTCGGTCACCATGGCGTAGGCAAACGGTGAGTGTATTCCGAAACCGCCACCGCGCCAGCGCCGTTTGGGCCATGTGAGCATCCTCCGCAACGCTATCATTGCTCGTCCTCTTTGCGGCGTGTAAGGCTATATGCTATGGCTGCGACTACCAGCAAGTAGATGACGATGACCGACACGGTTGCCACGCTTACTGTGGTGTGAACTGATTGCGGGTCGAATGTCATGGCTATCTTATGGCTGCCGGATGGTATCACCATGGCTCGCAACACGTAGTTCACGCGGCCTATTTCGGCAGGCTTGCCGTCGATTGTCGCTTCCCATCCCCATGGGAAATACACCTCGGAGAATACTGCCACGCGCGATGTGGTTGTGTTCGTCTTGTATGTCAGACGGTTGGGGGCGTAGCTGGTGAGGGTGATGACGTCGGTGCTGTCGCCGGGGGCTGCTTGCCCGAGTATTCCTTCCATCGTTTTGTCTGCTACGGCTTCCACTTCGGGCATCAACGTGCCGAGTGCCGCTATTTCGGCATTGGCATTGTCGACGTAGCTTATGCTGTCGACAAACCATGCGTTGCCCAGTGCGGCGTCATTCTCGTAGATCTGTCCTCCCGCTACTATGTATCGTGCATTGAGCATGTTGAGCACTGGCTCGGTGGTGATTGCTCCGGAGTTGATAAGGTCGTTGTAGCGGCCCAGTTTGGCTGCGTGATATCCGCCGATTGTCTTGTGGAAATATGACGGCTTGGCGTCTCCGAATCGGTCGAAGTCGGCTACTCTATAGTTGGGGTCGCGGTCCTTGAGTATCTCTGTGTCGACCGGCGTGGGCGATATGGCTTCTATTGATGAGCTCAGGTCGGGCACGAAGAAGCAGTCGTGGCTCAAGTATCGCTTGTTCACTCCGTAAAGGTCGATGAGCACTAATACGCCGATGGCGCCTACCGAGGCTATGGTGCTACTACGCTTGTTCTTGAGCAGGTTGAAGCGCCATATCCCCACGGCTCCCATGCCGAGCACAAGGAATATTAGCGATCGTAGGCAGTCGTTCCTTACCAACGACAAGTGGAGCTCTTCTACGGCATTGCGTATCTTGGGGTTGTCGATGCTCGCCTGTTGCACTATTTCCTGGTCGTAGCCTTGCGCGGTAAGTTGCTGTGCGATGTATTGCGAATTGCGTATCTCGCTCTCTTCGTTGTAGCCGGCTCCGAACATCCCGGGGTTGAGCACTCCCAATAGACATATTATGCCGACTATGCCAAACCCTACGGCAAGGGCTTTGTCTCCTTTGCTCTTGAGGAATTTTGCCGGCTGTGATGCTTTGTCGGCAACGGGGAGTGGGGTAGTGGTGCCGCTGTAAAGCCGGTAGAGGCCTATGATGGCGAGCACCGGTATGATGAATTCTGCCACGACAAGGATGCTCTCCACGGTGCGGAATTTGCTGTACATCGGCACATAGTCTATGAACAGGTCGGTGAACCATTGGCAGTTGCGCCCCCACGATAGCAATATGGTGATTACCAATACTATAAGCAACCCCCATTTCACCGGACCGCGCACCACTATGCATCCCACTATGAACAATGCGAAGATGATGACGCCTACATATACCGGCCCGTTGGTTAGCTCCGGCTCGCCGAAATATTGCGTGGAATAGTTGAGGTAGAGGTCGACAAACGGGTCGTCGCTATATTTTGATGCGCCGTCGAGCTCGGCAAGCGACATCGATCGCAGGCTGCCGGCCTCGGGGCGCACCGAGGCCCCTCCTTTCACGTCGGGGATGAACAGCGATAGTGTCTCGCTCCGCCCATAGGAATACTGCGTGATGTAGTCGCGCTTCATCCTATCGGCTGTCGCGGGGTCGTTGTTGTCGATTTCGCTCTGCTCGCGTTGCGTCTCCTTGGCATATTTCGATGTGTGGTAAAGCGACGGCAGATTGGCGCCTATGGCAAGCACTGCGGCCACGGCAAGCGATGCCGTTGCCACGCCCCACTGCTTCACCTTCCTATCCTTGATGGATTTTACAAGATATGCAATGACGAGGGCCACAATGACGAAGATGAAGTAGTAGCTCATCTGTATATGGTTGGCATTGAGCTGCATCATGGCGAATATTGATGCCATAGCTGCCCCCGATAGGTAGCGCCCTCTGTATGCAAGCACTATACCGGCTATCGTCGGCGGTATGTAGGCAAGGGTCACAAATTTCCATATATGACCGGCCCCGATTATGATGATGAAATACGTGGAGAATCCCCATGCTATCGCTCCGATTAGCCCGTACTCCCATTTCACCTTCATTGCCAGCATCAGTATCATAAATCCTACCATCATCATAAACAGCAAGTTGGATGGCGATGGTAGCCCTAAGCCATATACTTTGGTTATCCACGAGAAT
Organism: Bacteroidales bacterium; assembly: GCA_029218425.1. Classification (GTDB taxonomy): domain Bacteria; phylum Bacteroidota; class Bacteroidia; order Bacteroidales; family Muribaculaceae; genus JAGBWK01. The sequence goes on from JAQXRH010000055.1 coordinate 47,673, forward strand.
AATGCATTCGACGGGTAGGAGGGCGATATCTGGAATGTCGGCATTCCTGAAAATAGGGCATTGGTCCATCGGCTTTGCTCCCCGGTAGCCTCCTCATATTGCTTTATCTCCTGTCCGTTGGCCATACCCTGCAACATGTCCTGCTGCCGAAGCTCGTTCCCCTCGAAATTGTCGGGGTAGAAAAACGCTATCGATATGATGGCCATTACGACAACTGAGAACACAAATCCCCGTGCCTGTCGGTCGTGTATCAATCTTTTCAATCCCGATGCTATATCAGTCAATGATGGTAATCGCATATTTCTTATATATTTATTATTTTCGCAAAGTTACTAATTTTAGTTGATACACTCCACTCGACGATGCCAAAATATCTCTTCCATCCCTCGCGCTCAGGGCGTTTTTGTGCTCGTATTGACGCTATTTTATTGATTTTTTGTATCTTTGCAATCTAAAAATTATTAAACCAATAGTGAAATGTCTATAGATAGGATAATTGCGCAGTCTGTGGCGCATGCTCTCAAGGAGTTGTATAATATCGATGTCGATGCTTCTTCTATCGTGCCCGAAACTACCAAAAAGGAGTTTGAAGGCAACCTCACGGTGATTGTGTTCCCCTGGGTCAAAATTGCACGCAAGGCGCCCGCTATGGTGGGTAAGGAAATCGGCGATTGGCTTGTCGCCAACGAGCCGGCCGTGTGCCGCTATAATGTAATCAACGGGTTCCTCAACATCGTCATCCAACCTGGATTCTGGTGCTCGGTGCTTCGTCATATCGAAGATACTCCCGATTTCGGTATCTCTCATCCCGCCGATGATGCCCCCCTTTACATGGTGGAATACTCGTCGCCCAATACCAACAAACCGCTCCACCTTGGCCATGTCCGCAACAATCTCCTCGGTTTCAGCCTCGCGGAAATCCTCAAAGCTTGTGGCTATCGCGTAGTCAAGACCAATATCGTCAACGACCGTGGCATCCACATCTGCAAGTCGATGCTCGCTTGGAAAAAATGGGGCGAAGGCGCCACTCCCGAGTCCACCGGCAAGAAGGGCGACCACCTCATCGGTGACTTCTACGTGCTCTTCGACAAGCATTTCAAAGCCGAGGTCAAAGAGCTTATGGAAAAAGGAATGACCGAGGATGAGGCCAAAGCCGCTTCCCCCTTGATGCAGGAGGCTCGCGAGATGCTTGTGCGCTGGGAGCAGAAGGACCCCGAAATACGCAACCTATGGGAGATGATGAACTCATGGGTATATGCCGGATTTGACGAGACCTACAAACGTATGGGCGTCGACTTCGACAAAATATACTACGAGAGCCAAACCTACCTCGAAGGCAAGGAAAAGGTGCTCGAAGGGCTCGAAAAAGGTATCATGTACCGCAAGGAGGACGGCTCGGTATGGGCCGACCTTACTGCCGATGGCCTCGACCACAAGCTGTTGCTCCGCGCCGACGGCACCTCGGTGTATATGACGCAAGATATCGGTACTGCCAAACTTCGTTACCAGGACTATCCCATCGATAAGATGGTCTACGTGGTTGGCAACGAGCAGAACTACCACTTCCAGGTATTGTCGCTCCTCTTGGATAAACTCGGCTTTAAGTGGGGTAAGGACCTCGTGCACGTCTCCTACGGTATGGTCGAGCTCCCCGAAGGGAAAATGAAGAGCCGCGAAGGCACTGTCGTCGATGCCGACGACCTTATGGACGAAATGGTCGCTACGGCTCGCGAGGTATCCCGCGAATTAGGCAAACTCGACGGCCTTACCGAAGCTGAAGCCGAGGATATCGCCGAAATCGTAGGCCTCGGTGCCCTTAAATACTTCCTCCTTAAGGTCGACCCGCGCAAAAACATGACGTTCAACCCCAAAGAATCTATCGACTTCAACGGCAACACTGGCCCTTTCATTCAATACACCTACGCGCGTATCCGTTCGGTGCTTCGCAAAGCTGCCGAGCAGGGCATCTCGTCGTTCGACTACTCGGGCGTCACCCCCAACGACAAGGAGGTGGCTCTCATACAGTCGCTCGCCGATTTCCCCGCCGTTGTCGCCGATGCCGGCAAGAAGTTCGCTCCTTCGGTCATCGCTAACTATGTCTACGAGCTCGTCAAACAGTACAACCAGTTCTACCACGATTGCCCCATTATGCGCGAGGAGGATGCCGCCGTGCGCGCTCTGCGCCTCGCCCTTAGCGACGTGACGGCCCGCGTCATCTCCAACGGCATGGCTTTGCTCGGCATCAAAGTGCCCGAACGCATGTAATGCCGCGTTTGCCTCGCTTCGTTAACATTATTTTTGCTTTCCGGCATAAACTATTCTCATTTTTATATGTCATATTCTTGCTCGCAAATGCTACAATTTAATTATATTTGCGTCAGTATATATTAAAACCAATAATTTTTTCAAAATGGATTATTACAACTATTCCGACACACAGTATGCCCAGGCTCTCGACGTCAGGGTATCGCAAGTAATGAAGCGCGTGTATCTCAAGATGTTTTTGGCTCTTGTTGCTACTGCGCTCACTGCTCTCTACGTGGCCAATACGCCGTCTATTGCTCCCACGCTGCTTTCTTCGCAGACCACCTATTTCATCCTCGCTATCGTAGAAATCGGTTTGGTTATCGGCATCTCTGCCGCTATCAATAAGATAAGTTCCACCACCGCTACGCTCCTGTTCTTCCTTTTCGCAATTGTCAACGGGTTCACCCTCTCGGTGATCTTCTTCTACTATTCCACGGCGGCAATTGCTAAGACGTTCTTCATCACTGCCGGCACTTTCGGCGCTATGAGCGTGTATGGCTACTTCACCAACCGCGACCTCACCAAGATTGGCACGTTCCTCATCTTCGCCCTTTTTGGCATCATTATCGCTTCGGTGGTCAATATCTTTGCCCATAGCAAGGAATTGGATTGGATCATCTCTTTCGTAGGCGTTATCATCTTCCTCGGTTTGACGGCTTGGGATACCCAGAAAATCAAACAAATGGCTGCTATCGCCCCCGGCGACACCTTCGGCAAACTCGCCACTATCGGCGCCCTGTCGCTCTACCTCGACTTCATCAACCTCTTCCTCTATCTCCTCCGTTTCTTCGGAAACCGCGACTAATAGGTATTAATTTTATAAACTACATAATCGAGGAGGGTGTATCAAAACCGGAATTTTGATACACCCTCCTCCTTTTATGTGTGAATACCATTGATAAATTTCAAAGGTGGAATAAGCTTGATGATGTCATTGACAAGTTATTGCTAACGTGTATGAAGTCTTCACCTGTTTGAGTTCGTCGTTTTGAATAATTTTCTCACTAAATTTATAATCTGAAAAATCCTGAAACGACCCGAAAAAGTCCGTTTCAAGTGTTAAATGCCCCATTTTTGCCCCTTTTTTCACCTGAAACGACCCAAAAAACTCCATCAGCCCGATTTTTTTCGACTTTTCGATTTGCGTTACATCGTGGCGCCCTTAGTGGCGCTCTCGCAATCTTTTTTCGTATTTTATAGATTGAGAAATTTGGTAAAAATTTTTTTGACTTAATAAAATTCGTTTATTTTGCAATAAATAATAATGAATTTTAACGCGTAATTTTAACTCAATTGACCAATCTATGAACTTGTATTTTATTATTTCGTTGGAGTCTTTTGCAAGGCTTGGACGTCGAATATTATCAATTATTGCAATTTTGCTTGTTCTGACTCCTAATAAGACGTATGCACAGTATGACCTTAATTTAAATATTGATGTTGACAAACTCGCTGATGCTACGTGGGCACCTGTTTTTAAAGATTTAGTTGAAGGTAATCTCTATGCCCGCAATTATAAATCGGTTTATGAAATATGCTATCGTGAGATTTATAAAAACAGTTCAGGTAGACCTACGCCTATAGCCTATTATTATATGGGTGCATGTCTGGAGTTGGGCATGGGCACAAACGAAGTCAGCCAATACAAGGCAAAAGCCCACTACGAAAAAGGGGCTGCTTTGGGTAACAAGGAATGCAAAGCCCGCCTTAAAGAAATTAATAGCAGTGGTTATAGGAACGCTACAAATGCCAATAGAGAAGCATTTGCAAAAAAGTATGGTCGCTTTAACCAATATTCCACAAGCTCTGGCTCAGGCGCCGGCTCCGGCTCCGGAAATGTCCGTTCTACCCCCAATTCCAATAATAGCACCACTTGTAGCGGCTGTCATGGCAGCGGGAGGTGCTCTTATTGTGGTGGTGATGGGAAGGTCCTTGTTGATGGTGGCTTGTATGTCTCTTATGACCATTATGTTTATAAGAATTGTGACGTTTGCCACGGTTCTGGTCGGTGTGGCGTTTGCTACGGTAGTGGCAAGATTAATTATTGATGATACTATTGCGACATCTTGTTCTGGGGTGTCTATGTATCTGGGCGGTGTATCAAATTTTCTGATTTGGCATACCGCCTTAAATTTTCCCCTATGGCATCTCCGGTTGGGATGCAAGTTTTAGCGTTTGGGCGTGTCGATATTGTACATAACTTGGGAATCTTGCCCCCATGATGGCATTGCATTATATGCTCCGGTATGCGTTATGATAGTTCGTCCTTTTATATATGCGTAGTAGGGTAGGGGAGTGGTTTCCCATATTATCCCGTATTTCGCCATATTTTTTCTGAGCGCTGATTTTATTATTGCATTTATCGGGGAGTTTGTTTATATTTGTGGTTCGGTTTAGAAACTCTATGATAGAAGTATTGTCTCAAAATGTTGATGTTCCGGCGCTCGACTGGGTTAAGGTGGAGCGGTGGATTGTTGAGGTGGCTCGCCGTCATGAGCGGCGCACCGGTGCTCTCACATATATTTTTTGTGACGATACTCGCATTCTCCAGGTCAATAAGGAGTTTCTCAATCATGACTACTTCACCGATATTATCACTTTTGACGATACTACCGGGCGTCTCATTCGCGGCGATATATTCATCTCGCTCGACACTGTCGCTTCCAATGCCGTCGCTGTCGGTTCTTCCTACGATGACGAACTTTTGCGCGTAATTATCCACGGCATTCTTCATCTTTGCGGCATTAACGATAAAGGTCCCGGCGAACGGGAAATTATGGAGGCGCACGAAAATGATGCTCTCCGCCTGTGGTATCAACAGTTTTGTTAATCTTTTGATTTTTAGGTATATATATTTTTTGCATTTGACTGATGAGGTACGATTTTGACGTCATAGTGGTAGGCGCTGGCCATGCCGGTTGTGAAGCAGCCCATGCTTCGGCTCGCATTGGCGCCGATACGCTGCTTATCACTCTCGATATGAATAAAATAGCGCAGATGAGCTGCAACCCTGCCGTTGGCGGTATTGCTAAAGGTCAGATTGTCAGGGAAATAGATGCTCTCGGCGGTATGATGGGGGTGGTCACCGACCGCTCTGCCATTCAATTCCGTATGCTCAATCGGTCGAAGGGCCCAGCTATGTGGAGCCCCCGTTCGCAATGCGACCGCATGAAGTTCTCGGCGCTTTGGCGAAATATCCTCGAGAATACCGACCACCTCTCTCTCTGGCAGGACGATGTCGTGGATCTCATTGTCGAGGACGGCGCCGTAAAGGGTGTCGTCACTGCAATGGGCGTGCGTTTCTTTGCTAAGTCTGTGGTGCTCACCAACGGCACTTTCCTTAATGGCCTGATGCATATCGGTCGTACTCAGATTCGTGGCGGCCGCGTCGCCGAACCTGCTTCTTGCGGCCTCACTGCATCTCTCCGCAATCTCGGTTTCTCTTCCGATAGGATGAAAACGGGCACGCCGGTGCGCATTGATGCCCGCTCTGTCGATTTCTCGCTCACTACTCCTCAGGATGGCGACGATGCGCTCTCACCCGACGGCGTCGATTTCCACAAGTTCTCTTTCCTCCCCGATGTCCATCGCTCGCTCAAGCAGCTCCCTTGCTTTACTGTCTACACTTCCGAAGCTACCCACGAGGTGCTGCGACGTGGTCTCCCCGATAGCCCTCTCTTCAATGGCCAAATCCAAAGCATCGGCCCCCGTTATTGCCCTTCTATCGAAACTAAAATCGTCACTTTCGCCGATAAGGCCGAACATCAACTTTTCCTCGAACCTGAAGGGGTCGACACCCAGGAATACTATCTCAACGGTTTCTCTTCCTCTCTCCCTATCGACATCCAGGTGGAGGCGTTGCACACCATCCCGGCTTTCCGAAATGTCCAAATCTACCGCCCGGGTTATGCCATAGAATACGACTTCTTCGACCCCACCCAACTACGCCATACGCTCGAAACCAAACTCGTCAACGGCCTCTTTTTCGCCGGACAAATTAATGGTACAACGGGCTATGAAGAGGCTGCAGGGCAGGGGCTCGTAGCTGGCGCTAACGCTGCGCTGTCGGCTCTCGGCCGCGACCCGTTTACGCTCAGCCGCGACGAGGCTTATATCGGTGTGCTCATCGACGACCTTGTCACTAAGGGCGTCGACGAACCTTACCGTATGTTCACTTCCCGCGCCGAATACCGTATCCTTCTCCGTCAAGACGATGCCGACGCTCGTCTCACTCCCCGCGGCTTCCAAATTGGCCTTGTAGACGATGCCCGATATGCCGCTTTCTCCGACAAAATGCACCGCATCGATTCTCTCATCGACTTCATTAATGGCTTCTCGGTAAAGCCTGCCCTTATCAACGATTTCCTCGTCAATATCGGCGAAACTCCCATGCAGCAGGGCGCCAAACTTTCGCAATTGCTGCTCCGCCCGGCTCTCGATCTGCACACCCTCTCACGCGGCATCCGTCCGCTTGCGGAGTTTATCAATTCTCTCGGCCCCGACCGCATTAATGAGATTATCGAAGCCGTCGAAATCAAGGTCAAATACGATGGCTATCTCCAACGCGAACGACTCCTCGCCGACAAAGCACGCCGCCTCGAAGGCCTCATCCTCGGCGATAAGTTCGACTACTCTAACCTCGCTTCTCTCTCTACTGAAGCTCGCCAAAAGCTTTCCCGCATTCGCCCCGCTACTGTCGGCCAAGCTTCCCGTATCCCAGGCGTCTCTCCAGCCGACATCAATATATTGCTCTTGCTCTTAGGTAGATAATAACGATTTGTTTCACGTGGAACAATAATGACATATCGATTACTTTAACACCCCAATAATTACTTTTTTAATCATGGAATACATCAAACGACACATCCGCGACGTACAGGATTTCCCCCAAAAAGGCGTCCTATTCAAAGACCTTACCACGGCATTCAAGGACCCGCGCGCTCTGCATATCATCGGCTGGGACCTCGCTCAACTCTATCGCGACAAGGGCGTCACTAAGGTGGTCGGCATCGAATCCCGAGGCTTCATCGGCGGTTCTATCCTCGCTTTCGAAATCGGCGCCGGCTTCGTCCCCGTACGTAAACCCGGCAAGCTCCCCGCCGACACTCTCCAAGCTTCCTACGACAAGGAGTACGGAAAGGATACCATCGAAATCCACCGCGACGCTATCACTCCCGACGATATCGTCGTCATCCACGACGATGTCCTCGCTACTGGCGGTACTATGCGCGCTGCCTACGACCTCGTCAAAAGCATGAACCCTAAAAAGGTCTACGTTAACTTCATCATCGAACTGACTGCCCTCGGCGGACGCGACCGCCTCCCGGCCGACGCTGAAGTTACCTCGCTGATTAAATACTAATCACCCCCCAGCGCATATTCCATCTTCGCCACATAATCCATCTTTAGGGTCGCTTATTCGCGGCCCTTTTATCCCCATATCCCCCCTATGCCTGCCCTTGACAAAAGTGAAGCTCTTAAAGAGAAAATCGCTATCCTTCCTTCTTCCCCCGGCGTCTACTCCTACTACGACGCCGACGGTAATATCATCTACGTCGGTAAGGCCAAAAACCTTAAACGACGCGTCTCCTCTTATTTCAACCGTACCCACGACTCCCGTCGCACCAACCTCCTCGTTAGGGCTATCGCCGATATGTCATATATCGTTGTCCCTACCGAACAAGATGCCCTCAACCTCGAAAACGCCATGATCAAGGAGTACAAACCGCGCTACAATGTGCTCCTCAAGGACGATAAATCCTATCCCTGGATATGCGTCACCAAGGAACTTTTCCCTCGCGTTTTCCTCACCCACCATCGCATCAAAGACGGCTCTAAATACTACGGCCCCTACACCCTTACTGGCTCGGCTCGCGCTGTACTCGCTCTCATCAACCAACTCTACCCCTTGCGCTCTTGCCGCCTCAACATCACCCCGGATTTTATCAATGCCGGCAAGGGACGCCTCTGCCTCGACTACCACCTAAAAAAATGCCTCGGCTGCTGCAAAGGCCTCATCTCTCATCAACAATATGCCGATTATATCGACAACGTAAAACAAATTCTCAACGGCGAAACCCGCGAACTCATGGACTTCCTCAAAGCCCAAATGGCCGACCTCGCCCAACAACTTAAATTCGAAGAAGCCCAAATCCTAAAAGAAAAATACCTCCTCGTCGAACGCTACCGCGCCAAAAGCGTCATCATTTCCCAAGTGCTCGACGATATCGACGTCTTTGGCGTCGACGACGACGACCGTAATGTCTTCGTCAACTATATGCACCTGCGCCGTGGCGCCGTTGTTCGTAGCGTTACTCTTCGCTTTACCCGCCGTCTCGACGAACCTGTCCCCGAAATTCTCGCCCACGCTATCTCTGAAGTGGCGGCTCAATTTGGCGCCGTATTCAACGAGGTCGTCGTTCCAGTGCTCCCCGACGTCGATTTCCTCGGCGTTTCTTTCACTATCCCGCAACGCGGCGACCGTGCCAAACTTCTCGATGTCTCTACTCAAAATGCTCGTCAAGCCAAAATCGACTTCCTTAAACACCTCGAAAAGGTCGACCCCGAACTTCGCACCGAACGACTCCTCCAACGCCTCAAAGCCGACTTCCGCCTCTCTGAGCTCCCTCGCCACATCGAATGTTTCGACAACTCCAATATCCAAGGCGCTTTCCCCGTCGCCTCTTGCGTCGTTTTCAAAAATGGCAAACCGTCTAAAAAGGACTACCGCCATTTCAATATCAAAACCGTCGAAGGTCCCGACGACTTCGCTTCAATGAAGGAGGTTCTCACTCGCCGCTATTCGCGCTTGCTCGACGAAGGCCAACCTCTCCCTCAACTTATCGTCGTCGACGGCGGAAAAGGCCAACTATCTTCCGCCGTTGAAGCTCTCGACCAATTAGACCTGCGCGGCGTTATCGCTGTCGTCGGTATCGCCAAACGTCTTGAGGAAATCTACTTCCCCGGCGACTCCGTCCCCCTCTACATCGACAAAAATTCCGAATCACTGCGCGTCATCCAACACCTCCGCGACGAAGCCCACCGTTTCGGCATCACTCACCATCGCAACCGCCGTTCCAAATCACAAACCGTCAGCATCCTCGACTCTATCCCCGGCGTCGGTGAAGCTACCCGCACTTCCCTCCTCAAACATTTCCGCACCGTAAAGAAAATCTCCGAAGCCTCCGAATACGACCTCGCCGCCATCATCGGCCCCGCACGCGCCCACTCCGTCCGCCTCTTCTTCACCTCACAACAGCAACAACAACCCCAATCTCCACAACAATCCTAATCTCCAGGACAGCCCCAATCTCCACAACAACCCAACCCCAATCCCATCCCTCACCCTTAGTTCAGTGAAGGGATTCCAATCCCTCTGCTTTCCCCCATCACTTCCACAATCCCATCCCTCCGCCGCTTGGTTCTGTGTAGAGGCTTTAGCCTCGCCCCCATCTCTCGATTAATCCCGATTATTCCCGATTAATCGGGATTATCCCCCTATAAATCCTCCCCGTCCACACCCCGCCGCACATCTATGCCACATCTCCATTTTTCTGCCAAATTTTCCATAAACCACACAAATCAACCATAACCAACTGATTACCACCCATATAAATCCCATTTATTAACATACATTAACACCAAGAGTAAAAAATTTCCATCGCCACCGACACCAACCCATGAAAAATCCACCTCTCCAAGCCCTTCATCTACCTCACTACAAAATTACCACCCCCTCACCTCCATAATGCGTCAAAATCATACACTCCCCAAAAAAATCCCACCACCCCCACGCCCATCCGCCCGGCCCTCCCATCGCCATGCTTGGTTCCGTGTAGAGGCTTTAGCCTCGCCCCCATCTCGCCCCCATCCCCAATTTTAACGTTTATTGTTAAACTATTCTTCCCCTTATCTGTCATAAATTATGTAATTTTGTATTTCAAACCATATCTATGATGAAGAAACCGCTGATAGGACTCACCCTCGAACAGCTTCGCGACATTACCGATGCAATTGGCCTCCGACCTTTCGCCGCCAAACAGATCGCATCGTGGCTTTACGTCAAACGCGTCAAAAGCATCGACATGATGACCGACCTCCCTCTCGCAGCTCGTAGTCGCCTCGCCCAAGATTACTGCATAGGTCTCTACCCACCTAAGGACGCCGCAACTTCTGTCGACGGTACCGTCAAATACCTCTTCGACGGCGTCGGCGGTCGCGACATCGAATCCGTCTACATCCCCGACGGCCAACGTGCCACCCTCTGCGTTTCATCTCAAGCCGGTTGCAAAATGAATTGCCATTTCTGCATGACCGGCCGTCAAGGCTTCAACGGCAACCTTTCCACAAACGCAATCATCAACCAAGTCCTCTCTATCCCCAATTCCCATTCTCTCACCAACATCGTTTTCATGGGCATGGGCGAACCGCTCGACAACCTTTCATCCGTTCTCAGCGCCATCGAAATCCTCACTGCTCCATGGGGTATGGCTTGGAGCCCCAAACGCATCACCGTCAGCTCTATCGGCAAAATTAAGGAACTTCGCACCCTCCTCGACCTCACTAAAGTCCACATCGCAATCTCCCTCCACAATCCTTTCCCCGCCGAACGTGCCCAAATAATGCCCGTCGAACGGGCTTTCCCCATTCGCGACGTAATCGCTCTCCTCGCCAACTACGACTTCAGCCACCAGCGGCGCCTCTCTTTCGAATACATCATGTGGAAAGGTGTCAACGACTCACAACGCTATGCCGACGCCCTTGTCAAACTCATAGCTCGCCTCGACTGCCGCGTCAATCTCATCCGCTTCCACGCTATCCCCGGTAGCGACCTCCTCCCGTCTACTACAGCTGCGATGGAACGCTTCCGCGACTCGCTCAACGACCACGGTATCACTGCCACAATCCGTGCCTCACGCGGCGAAGACATCATGGCGGCTTGCGGTATGCTCGCCGGAAAAGCTTCTTCTCTTCCCGCCTCTCCCGATACCATCTCTCAATAACACTCATCATCATGAAACGTTTCTCCATCCTCTTTGCTTTGCTCTTCATAGCTCTGCTCCCTTTGTCGGCGCAAGATAAAGCGCCCCTCATCTCTTTCAATGCCACTTCCCACGACTTCGGCTCTATCCACGAGGAGGACGGCCCCGTCACAACCTCTTTCTCTTTCGTCAACAACGGCGACGCTCCTCTCGTCATCATCTCCGCTACGGCTCAGTGCGGCTGCACTCGCCCCTCTTTCCCCCAGAAACCCATAAACCCCGGCAAATCAGGCGAAATTAAAGTCACTTTCAACCCTCAAGGCCGCCCCGGCGAATTTGTCAAAGAAGTCAAAGTCAAAACCAACGATAAGAAACACCGCACCACCAAACTCAAAATCTCCGGCGTTGTCCTCCCTTACCGCCCTTAATCCCATCCCCCTCTCGCTTCATCCCGTTTCATCCCGATAAATCCTGATTAATCTCGATAAATCCCGATAAATCCTCCTCCCCATCCCCCCTGACTATGAAATGTAAACCCTACATACTCGCCCTGATGTTAGCCTCGGCTGCCACAGCCATCGCCAACTCCAACGTGCAGTGGCTCAACCCCGACTACGATTTCGGTGCTATCGCCGAAGCCGATGGCGTGGCTTCCGGCCAACTCCGTTTCGTCAACTCCGGCGACAAACCTTTCTCTATCATCAGTGTCCACACCTCCTGCGGATGCACTACAGCCAATATCCCCCGTGACCCTATCCTACCCGGCGACACTGCCGTTATTACCGTCAATTACGATCCCACCGGTCGCCCGGGTAAATTTGAAAAGAAAGTCACCGTCAATTTCTCCGACGAGGCTCTCTCGCCTCGCGCATCTTTGCGCATCCACGGTGTCGTTATCGGCACACCCAAAACGCTGCAATCTCGCTACCCGGTCGACGCAGGCATCATGCGCCTCCACTCTTCGGTTATTCCTTTCGGCGACGTTCGTCGCAACACTGCCAAAAGCGACTTCGTCGAAATCTACAACGCTTCTACCGACACCATTTCCCCAATCTGGTCCAATATTCCCCCTTTCATCAGCGTAGCTCCGTTGGTCAACGTCATCCCTCCCGGCCAACAGGCTGTCTACAATCTCATGTTCTCCGGCTCTCGCTCTCCTCTCTATGGCCTTGTCACCGATAGCCTTTTTGTAGCCCCCGACCAATCCCACGACCCCGTGAAAATCGACATCATGGGCGTCGTTGTCGAAGATTTCTCCAATCTTACCCCTCAGCAACGTGCCGACGCTCCCGTTATCGCTGTCAGCGACTCCCGCCTCGACTTCGGCTCTTTCTCACCCGATTCCCCCGTTATCACCCGACAATTCTCTATCTCCAACAATGGCAAAAATCCCCTCATCTTGCGCCGTGTCTACGCCTCCGACCCTGCTGTGGATGTCAAAGTCGACAAGTCTTCTGTCAAAAAGGGTAAGCATGCCGTTGTATCTGTCTCTCTTCGCCCCGACGCTCTCGCCGACGGCATCCTCAACTGCCGCATCCACATCATCTCCAACGACCCGGAGCAATCTTCCATTGTTGTACGCGCCGTGGGCATCCCCGACGACTTCTGATTAGTTAACCTCCTTAAATCCCCCCCACTTATTATGACTCATCCCGAAAACGACGAAAAATACATCGGCCTCACCGTTAACTCTGGCGTGGCCCAACCTCCTTCGGTCAACCCCTACCTCAAACGTCACCGCCGCAAACCGCTCCCTTCCGTTGCCGACTTGGTCGACGGTATCGTCAAAGGCGACGTCACTATGCTTTCCCGTGCCGTAACTCTCGTCGAAAGCATCCAACCCGACCACTACGCTATCGCCCAGGAGGTCATCGAAAAATGCCTCCCACACTCTGGCAATTCTCGCCGTATCGGCATTACCGGTGTCCCCGGCGCCGGCAAAAGCACTTCTATCGACGTTTTCGGCTTGCACGTCCTCCGCGACGGCGGCAAACTCGCCGTCCTCGCCATCGACCCCTCCAGCGAACGCACGCGCGGCTCTATCCTCGGCGACAAAACTCGCATGGAAAAGCTTTCCCAACACCCTGGCGCTTTCATCCGCCCTTCCCCATCTGCCGGCTCTCTCGGCGGTGTAGCCCGTAAAACGCGCGAAACCATCGTCCTCTGCGAAGCCGCCGGCTACAACAATATTTTCGTCGAAACCGTCGGCGTCGGTCAAAGCGAAACTGCCGTCCACTCTATGGTCGACTTCTTCCTCCTCATCCAGCTCGCCGGTACTGGCGACGAACTGCAAGGCATCAAACGTGGCATCATGGAAATGGCCGACGGCATCGTCATCAACAAAGCCGACGGCGACAACATCGGCCCGGCTCAACTCGCACAAGCTCAGTTCAAATCGGCTCTCCACCTTTTCCCGCCTACCGAATCTGGCTGGTCCCCCGAAGTCCTTACCTACTCCGGTTACTACGAAATTGGCATCGCCGAAGTCTGGAACATGATCGACCGTTACTTCGCTTTCGTCAAAAACAACGGCTACTTCGACCGCAAACGCATGCAGCAAGCACGCTACTGGATGTACGAAACCATCGACAACCGCCTCCGCTCCCACTTCTACAACGACCCGCAAATCGCCGAAATGCTCGCCGACCGCGAAAACCTCGTCCTCGCCAACCGCCAAAGCTCCTTCACCGCCGCCCGCGACATCCTCCAATTCTACTTCTCCAAAAAATAACCCAACCCCACCGCCCTCGCCCCGCCAGCCAAGCCCCGCCATCCCCACCCCCGCCATCCCCGATCATCCCGATCATCCCGATCATTCTCGATTAATCTCGATTCCTCTCGATAAATCTCGATAAATCCCGAATATTTTGCCGTCTTGGTTCTGTGTAGAGGCTTTAGCATCGCCCCATCCCCCCATCCCCGCCTCGGAGAGGCGCTTCATGTTAAAAATACTTAATATTGCCACCTATTTGGTGGCATTTTCCTATATTTGCAACAGGAAAAAACTATATCTTTATGGAAATTATAAGTGCGCGACATTTCAGAGACAATCAAACAGCATTGCTCAACAAGGCATTGCGTGGCGAGTCGGTCCTCATCACTTCGCGTGTTGGCACATTTAAAATCGTGCCCGTCGACAGCGATGATAGGCTTACATCTCGCGTTTGTCAAGGCCTTAACGAAGTGAAACTCATGCGTAAAGGTCAATTGAAAGGACATTCAATAAGCGAACTCATCAATGAGCTATGAAATCACTGCGACTCCTACCTTTAGGAAGAGTCTGAAAGCCCTTGCCAAACGGTACAGGTCTATTAAGGATGATTTTGCCGCATTCGTCACATCATTGCAGGATGACCCATTTCAAGGCGATGAGTTGACCCCGGGTTTACGTAAAATCCGTATGGCCATTTCCTCAAAACAAAAAGGCAAATCTGGTGGAGCGCGTGTCATTACCTATACTATCGTCGTGTCGGCCGACGAGGGTATTGTCTACTTAGTTGACATATATGACAAATCGGACTATTCGACCGTCGATGTAGCCAAGCTCCGTAAAATCATTCAAGACATCGAATGACATCTCCCGCTTCATCCTAATCTTCTCGATTAAGAGGCTGTGTCGTAATTAAGGGTTACGGCGCAGCCTCCTACTTTTTAGCCAATGAGATTTGGATATTTCTCAGGCGACCGATTTCTGAGTTTTTTCCAAAAATATTCGATTCTCAAGCGGTAAAATCCGCGATATAAG
>JAQXRH010000056.1 GCA_029218425.1 Bacteroidales bacterium
ACGGGGCAACTACCATAAAAACAACCACATGAGGTGGTACAAAAATCTCCATTTTTGACCCACCTCATGCCTTATCCCACCGCCCGGTTCGGCGCGCTTCGCTCACCATCACATCGCGGGGCAAGCATTAGGCGCTTGCCTTTATATCGCATGGATGAGCGCGCTTCGCTTGCCATCACATCGCGAGGCTGATAGTGCGGTTTTCTCCACATTATCGCTGATAGTGGGCGCTTTTTCCTCTTTTCATGAAATTTTTTGCACAAAAAGCGATAATTGTTTTCAAAAAATACCTATCTTTGAAATGGTGCTTTATATATGCGCATCCATTTGTGACATTACCTTAAAATATCAACTCTTTAAATACTACAACCATGATTAGTCCCTTAGCCCATGTCGACCCCACAGCCAAACTTGGCGAAAACGTTACAGTACACCCGTTTGCCTACATCGACAAAGATGTAGTCATAGGCGACGGTTGCGAAATTATGCCCTACGCAAGCATCTTGCACGGCACCCGTATGGGGAAAAACAACCGCGTATTCCAAGGAGCCGTAGTGGGCGCCGACCCACAGGATTTCCGTTGGAAAGGCAACGAGGCAGTGTGCACCATAGGCGATGACAACACCATTCGCGAGCACGTCATCATCAACCGCGGCTTCGAATCGCCCGAAGGCACCGTGATAGGCAACCAAAACTTCATCCTTGCCAACAGCCACGTGGGCCACGACTGCCGCATTGAAGGCCGCACCGTGCTCGGCAACGGCGTCACAATGGCCGGAAATGTCAAAGTAGGCACCAATGTAATCCTGTCGTCCAACACCATCTTCCACGAGGACTCCAAAGTGGGCGACTGGGTGCTCGTCAAAGGCGGATGCCGCATCGCCGGCAACGTGCCCCCATTCATCATCGTAGCCCACAACCCTGCCGCCTATTTCGGCGTCAATGCCTACGTGATGCGCAAACGCGGCTACAACGACGAGCAAATCGACGAAATTGCCAAGGCTTATCGCCATGTATATCAGTCGGGCACGTCGGTATTCAACGCCCTCAAACGCATCGAAGCCGACGTTGAGCCATCGGCCGACCGCGACGCCATCACCGACTTCATCCGCGCCGCCAACCTCCAGATAGTGGCCGTTCCCATCGAATTGGAATAACCCGCTCCCGACAAGCTTGGCCCTGCTTTTAAAGAAAAATATCCTTAATCATTTGCTAAGCAGATAAAAATACGTTAATTTTGTAACGCGAATTAATGGCACTGTTATCCATGCCGTGTGCTATCATTCCCTGACGGGGCATTAATCGACTGCAAACCAAAACAATAGCATCGCTTATAAAGTAATTTATCTATTAATAATTCAAAATCCTCTAAACTTCTATGTGGTTAACAAGCTCATCAATAGGAAGGAAGTTTGTCATGGCATTGACCGGCGCTTTCCTCATCCTGTTTGTTACATTTCACGTGTTGATGAATGGAGTGGCTTTGTTCTGGCCCACAGCCTACAATGCTGTATGTGAATTCCTCGGCGCCAATTGGTATGCCCTCGTCGGCACTGCCATCCTCGCCGGCGGTTTCGTCCTCCACATCCTCTACGCCTTGTGGCTTACCTACGAGAACCGTCGCGCTCGCGGTGGTGACCGCTACGCTGTGACTTCGCGTCCTAAGCAGGTGGAGTGGTCGTCAAAAAACATGCTCGTGCTCGGTATCGTTGTCGTGTGCTTCATGATAGTGCACCTTTACCAGTTCTGGGCTAAGATGCAGCTCCCCGAAGTGCTCGGCCTCGAGACTCAGTACCCCGCCGCTGCTGGCACGCTCTACATTCAGCAGGCTTTCAGCTGCCCCGTCACCCTCATCATCTACCTCATCGGCTTTGGCGCCCTCTGGCTCCACATGACCCACGGCTTCTGGTCGATGTGCCAGTCATCGGGCCTTAACAACGGCATCTGGATGAACCGCCTCAAAAACATCGGCTGCGTATGGGCTACCGTCGTTGTGCTCCTCTTCGCCGTTGAAGCCATCGTCTTCACCGTGCAGTCTAAGAGCAAATTCTACACCACCGACAAAGCTCTCCTCGAGCAATACCAGGAGATGCTCCCCGCTTGCGTGTGTGAAAGTTGCGACGATTGCTCCGGCTTGGACTGCGCTTCGGCCGATTGCAAATCCGACTGCCCCCGCCACGCTATGGTAGCCAACATCGTCAAGGCTTCATGCGACGGTTGCGACACTCCTTGCTGTGGCAAAGCCAATGAAGGCCGCTGCGCCGATAAAGCTGAAGGTTGCTGCGACAAAGCCGCTTGCCCCGAAACCGGCAACTGCGCCGACTGCCCCAACGCCGGCAACTGCAAAGGCGATTGCCAGCGCAACTGCGACGCCACTGTGAGCGAAAACTTTAATGATGGAACATTTTAATTAATCAGTTATGGCAGATATTAATAATATCGAAGGGATGATTGACTCGACACCAATCATGAAAGAATTTGCCGACATCGAATCGGCTTCCCTCCCCGAATATCAGATTGACTCAAAGATACCCGAAGGTCCCGTAGCTGAGAAGTGGACCAACTATAAAGCACATCAGAAACTCGTCAACCCCGCCAACAAGCGCAACCTCGACGTCATCGTCGTCGGTACCGGTCTCGCCGGCGCATCAGCAGCTTCCACGCTCGGCGAAATGGGCTTCAACGTGCTCAACTTCTGCATCCAGGATTCACCCCGCCGCGCCCACTCTATCGCAGCCCAGGGTGGTATAAATGCAGCCAAGAACTATCAGAACGACGGCGACTCCGTGTATCGTCTTTTCTACGACACCGTAAAAGGTGGCGACTTCCGTTCGCGTGAAGCCAATGTGTACCGCCTCGCCGAAGTGTCTAACAATATCATCGACCAATGCGTGCAGCAAGGCGTGCCCTTCGCCCGCGAATACGGCGGCTTGCTCGCCAACCGTTCGTTTGGTGGCGCACAGGTGTCGCGTACATTCTACGCTAAAGGTCAGACCGGCCAGCAGCTCCTCCTCGGCGCTTACGCTTCGCTCAACCGCCAGATTCAGAAAGGCACAGTGAAGTCGTTCAACCGTCGCGAGATGCTCGACCTCGTCATCATCGACGGCCGCGCTCGTGGTATCATCGTGCGCAACCTCGTCACCGGTAAGCTCGAACGCTATGCCGCCCACGCCGTAGTGCTCGCTACCGGCGGTTATGGCCGTACGTTCTTCCTCTCTACCAACGCCATGGGCTGCAACGGCTCGGCCGCCATCCAGGCTTTCAAGAAAGGTGCTTACCTGGCCAACCTCGCCTTCACTCAGATCCACCCCACCTGTATCCCCGTGCATGGCGAAGACCAGTCGAAGTTGACCCTTATGTCGGAGTCGTTGCGTAACGACGGCCGCATCTGGGTGCCCAAGAAGAAAGAAGATGCCGAGGCAATACGCGCCGGTAAACTCAAACCTACCGACATCCCCGACGAAGACCGCGACTTCTACCTCGAACGCCGCTATCCCGCTTTCGGTAACCTCTGCCCCCGCGACATTGCTTCGCGTGCCGCTAAGGAACGTTGCGACGCCGGCTACGGCGTAGGTACCGGCAACGCCGTTTACCTCGACTTCAAGTACGCTATCGAACGCCTCGGCGCCGATGTCGTGCGCGACCGCTACGGCAACCTCTTCGACATGTATCAGATGATCTCCGACGACAACCCCTACGAGACTCCGATGCAGATATTCCCCGCAAGCCACTACACAATGGGCGGTATATGGGTAGACTACGAATTGCAGACTTCAATCAAGGGCCTGTTCGCTATCGGCGAATGTAACTTCTCTGACCACGGTGCCAACCGTCTCGGTGCTTCTGCCCTTATGCAGGGTCTTGCCGACGGTTACTTCGTGCTTCCCTACACTCTGCAAAACTACCTCAGCGACCAGATCAAGGTGCCTCACTTCAAGACCAACACCCCCGAGTTCGCAAAGGCCGAAGCCGATGTCAAAGCACGTATCGAGAAGCTGATGAACATCAAGGGCACGAAGTCGCCCGACGAAATCCACAAGCGTCTCGGCCACGTAATGTGGAACCTCGTAGGCATGGGCCGTACGCTCCAGAGCCTCGTTAAGGCCACCAAGGAAATCGAAGAAGTGCGCAAAGAATTCTACAGCGACCTCCGCATCGTGGGTTCTGCCGACGACCTAAACACCGAGCTCGAAAAGGCTCTCCGTCTCGAGGACTTCCTCGTCATGGCCAAGATGATGGCTATCGACGCCTTGAACCGTAACGAATCGTGCGGCGCTCACTTCCGCGAAGAGTATCAGACTGCCGACGGCGAGGCTGCCCGCAACGATAAGGACTATATGTACGTGAGCTGCTGGAAATATACCGGCGACAACGAGAAGCCCATCCTCCTCAAAGAGCCCCTCAAATATGAGGCCATCCAAGTACAGACACGTAACTATAAATCGTAAACGTCAAATTTATAAGATATTACAACAATGGAACATACAATTTCGGTAAACTTGAAGATTTGGCGTCAGCGCGGTCCCAAAGAAAAAGGCCGTTTCGTCAACTATCATGTCGATAACGTATCTACCGGCAGCTCTTTCCTCGAAATGCTCGACATGCTCAACCAGCAGCTCGTGGAAAAGGGCGAGGAGCCTGTAGTGTTTGATAACGACTGCCGCGAAGGTATCTGCGGTATGTGCTCGCTCTACATCAACGGTCACCCCCACGGACCTGTTCAGGGCATCACTACCTGCCAGTTGCACATGCGCAAATTCAACGATGGCGACACCATCACCATCGAGCCGTGGCGCTCGGCAGCCTTCCCCGTAATCCGCGACCTCACTGTCGACCGCAATGCCTTCGACAAGATACAGCAGGCCGGCGGTTACGTATCGTTCAACTGCGGCGGTGCTCCCGATGCCAACGCTACTCCTATCTCGAAAGAGATAGCCGACGTGGCTATGGACTCTGCCACTTGCATCGGTTGCGGCGCTTGCGTGGCAGCTTGCAAGAACGGTTCGGCTATGCTCTTCGTCTCGGCTAAGGTTAGCCAGTTCGCTCTCCTTCCCCAAGGCCAGGTGGAACGCGCTCGTCGCGCCCGTGCCATGGTCAAGAAGATGGACGAACTCGGTTTCGGTAACTGTACCAACACCGGTGCTTGCGCCGCTGAATGCCCCAAGAGCATTCCGTTGAGCAACATCGCCCGCCTCAACCGCGAATTTATCAAAGCCAAATTCAAAGACTAATTCCTTTGATTGACAATAAAAAAGGGAGCCCGACGGCTCCCTTTTTTATTATTTGCGACTAACAAGCCGTAACGTCGCTACGGACGCCCGCGTAGCGGTAGAATGTAGGGTGACGGCGGATGTAAATCGGCGTCGCTCCTGACGCCCACGTGGCTGGGCTATTTCAGTACGTTGGCAAACGTGGGGATGAACTGGATGCCGAGCACTGAGGCGATGCGGAAGAAGCTTGAAAGCTGGATGTCGGCTTTACCTCGTTCGACGCGAGCGATGTAGCTTTGCTCTCGGCCGAGCTTTTCGGCTACTTCACGTTGTGTCATTTTCAGCTCGCGCCTGCGGTCGCGGAGCAGCTGCCCATAGTACAAAGAGAGAGCCTCCTCGTGAAACGCCTCACGCTGCGGAGCCCCGGGTTTGCCGTATTCATCATTCAACTGCTGGTTGAAGGTGGGCAGTTTTGCTAATTTTTCGGGATTTAACTGTCTCATTGTTCCAAGTCGTTTAGTATTGATTGAGCAATTTCGATTTGCTTATGGTAGTCTTTATTGGATTTCTTTAGAAAGCCATTTAATAGGATTATCCTCGTGGCTTCTATGACATTTGGTTTGTCGATAGCGAAGATAACTAATTAGTAATAATTTGCAAATTTTTCTGCTAAAAAATGGTTCCTGAGTGTCGTTTGGCCTGACGTGGGCGGATGTAAATCGGCGTCGCTCCGGACGCCCTTTGATGGGCGTGACCTGCGACCCCCGCACACCTCGGTCGCTGTCGCTTCCTCGGCGTACGGGGCTACTAATAATCGGCGTCGCTACGGACGCCCGCGTCGCGGTGGAATGTAGGGTGACGGCGGATGGTTATGGCGATGCGGTCGGTTTCGGCTTGTTGGGTAGGGCGGCCATTCGGGCCATTCGGGCTCGTCGGGTAGGTCGGGCATGTCGGGCATGTCGGCTTTTTGCCGGGAGGGGCCTATTGCCGGGGCGGGTGTTATCGGATTGTGCAGGTGGGGATGATGGTGGCGGTGCAGCCCAGTGATGACTTGAAGTTGCAGAGGCCGTGGTTGGGGATGCCGTCGGTCGATGAGGTGCCGATATTGACAATACTGAAGCCAAGCGAGTGGTAGTGGCTGAAGATGTGGTAGGGGAGGATGTTCATGGGCCGCGTCCGCTCGAAGCCGGGGGTATCTCCCCAGTAGACCACATGGGCAATGCCCGGTGCGATTCGGTAGACGATGGCGGCGGCGACGTCGGTGCCGTCAAGGCTCAGCACGAAAGCGTCGATGTCGATTGTCTCGGCGGTGGCTTCGACTTGCTCAAGGGGCATGGCGAGGTAATAGCCTTTGGCTGTGCGGTTGGCTCGTATAACGGCGTATGCGCGTGCTATGTCTGCGGTGTCGAAGGTGAATCCTGCTTTTAGTGACTGATGGTATTTATTTCGTGCGCTTGGTGTGAGATGTTTTTCAAAGTCGGGAAACAGAGAAAGGTCATAGTGGAAGTTGAAATCGGCAGTGACTTCCGAAGCCATGTTCATGGCCGTGCCGGCTATCTGCGAAAGCATTGAAGGGGCGACAAACGATGGCGGAAACACAATGCGCAGAGGGGTAGGGGCGAGATATTCCGTGACCTTGCGTAGAAAACTCTCTACGGTAGCGATACTCGGGGCATTTCGCCAGGAGATTGCGGCCATAGGCGCTGAAAATGGCGAGCGCCATACGCCGTCGCGCAGTCCCGCTATCAATCCCATCTCCGCGGAGCCTGCGCCGTCGAGCCCGGCAAGGTATTCCACGCGCTGGGCTTTGTGGCTGTTGAGCATATTGAATGCCGCCGAACCAAATACCGTGGAAGGCTTGGGGAATAAACGTGCGAACTCGTCGGGGCTTACTGATGCCAGAGTGTCGATCATGGGCTGTCGGGGGTGTGAAAACCGGTAATTTTTTTTAAAATTAGCGTGTTAATGTAAAAATAAGCGTGTCAAAGTTAGTAAAAACCTTTAATAGATAAAAAAAATGTCGTAACTTTGTACGAATTTTTGAAGTAAAAGAAAATATAAGAAGAATTTATGAATGTAATTAAGAAAACCATCGCACTGCCCGATGGTCGCGAGATTACCATCGAGACCGGCAAATTGGCCAAGCAGGCCGACGGCGCCGTAGAATTGCGTCTCGGTGGGACAATGCTTCTCGCCACTGTAGTTACCGCCAAAGAGGCGGGCGAGGGCGTAGATTTCATGCCTTTGCAAGTAGAGTATAAAGAGAAATTTTCAGCGGCAGGACGTTTCCCGGGCGGCTTCCTCAAACGTGAGGGACGTGCTTCGGACTATGAGATTTTGACCGCACGCCTCGTCGACCGCGTGCTCCGTCCGTTGTTCCCCGAGAACTACCATGCAGACACATTTGTCAACATCACCATGTATTCATCCGACGGCGTTGACATGCCCGATGCACTTGCCGGCTTGGCAGCATCGGCAGCGCTTGCCGTCTCTGATATTCCCTTCAACGGCCCCATCTCCGAGGTGCGCGTGGCACGCGTCAACGGCGAATTTGTCATCAACCCCACTTTCGAGCAGGTTGAAAACGCCGACATGGAGCTTATGGTAGGCGCCACCTACGACAACATCATGATGGTGGAAGGCGAGATGAACGAAGTGTCGGAAGCCGACCTTCTCGCTGCCCTCAAGGCCGCCCACGATGCCATCAAGGCTCAGTGCAAGGCACAGATGGAGCTCGCCGAAGAGGTAGGCTCGACTGTGAAACGCGAATACTGCCACGAAGTCAACGACGAAGAGCTCCGCAAGGACGTGCACGACAAGTGCTACGACAAGGCTTACGCTATCGCCAAGACCGGTTCGGCCGACAAGCACTGGCGCGCTGACTCTTTCGAGGCAATATGCAACGAGTACATAGAGTCGCTCCCCGAAGAGGAACGCGACGAGAAGGCTCCCCTGGTGAAACGCTACTACCACGATGTGGAGAAAGAGGCTATGCGCCGTTGCGTGCTCGACGAGGGCATCCGTCTCGACGGCCGTAAGACCACAGAGATACGTCCCATATGGTGCGAGACCAACTACCTGCAGGCTCCCCACGGATCGGCAGTGTTCACCCGCGGCGAGACACAGGCCCTCGCTACCGTCACCCTCGGCACCAAGCTCGACGAGAAGCTGCTCGACGACGTGCTCAACACGGGCCACGAGCGGTTCCTCCTCCACTACAACTTCCCTCCCTTCTCCACCGGTGAGGCTCGTCCTACCCGTGGCGTAGGCCGCCGCGAAATCGGTCACGGCAACCTCGCCCACCGCGCCCTCAAGCGCATGTTCCCCGACGATTTCCCCTACGTTTGCCGTATCGTCAGCGATATCCTCGAGTCAAACGGTTCGTCGTCGATGGCTACAGTGTGCGCCGGCACACTCTCGCTCCTCGACGCAGGTGTGAAAATGAAACGTCCCGTTGCCGGTATCGCCATGGGCCTTATCTCCGACGGTCAGAAATATGCCATCCTTAGCGACATCCTTGGCGATGAGGACCACCTCGGCGACATGGACTTCAAGGTGACCGGTACCCGCGAAGGTATCACTGCCACCCAGATGGATATCAAGTGCGACGGTCTCTCCTACGAGATACTCGAGCGCGCCCTCAACCAGGCCCGCGAAGGACGTCTGCACATCCTCGACATCATCGAAGCCACCATCCCCGAACCGCGTGCCGACTACAAGCCCAACGTGCCGCGTATCGTCACCATGATAATCCCCAAAGACCTTATCGGTGCTGTCATTGGCCCGGGTGGAAAGGTCATCCAAGGCATCCAGGAGGCATCAGGAGCCACTGTCTCTATCGACGAAATCGACGAAGGCGGCTTCATAGAAGTAGCTGCTACCAACAAGGAGGCTATGGACAAGGCTATCGAGATGATCAACGCCATAGTAGAGCTTCCCGAAGAGGGCAAGGTGTACACCGGTACTGTTCGCTCGATTATGGAATTTGGCGCTTTCGTGCAGTTCATGCCCAACCGCGACGGTCTGCTCCACATCTCCGAGATATCTTGGAACCGTCTCGCCGACATGGAGGCATCGGGTCTCAAAGAGGGCGACGTAGTGGAAGTGAAACTTATCGAAATCGACAAGAAGACCGGCAAATACCGTCTGTCGATGCGTGCCCTCCAGCCCAAGCCCGAAGGCTACGTAGAGCCTGAACGTGCTCCCCGTGGCGACCGTGGCCCGCGCCGCAACGACCGTGGTAATGACCGCGGCCCGCGTCGCAACGACCGTGGACCCCGCAACGACCGCGGCTCCCGCGACTAAGCAGTAATATGTTTGATTAAGTATATATATCGGAGAGAAAACGCTGAGTTTTCTCTCCGATATTTTTTGTATATTTGTGGGTAGATAGATGCTTTTTTAAGCGAAACAAGATATATAAGATATATAAGCGATATATAATTGTTTGTGAGTTAGTTATTTGATTATTATGATAGATTTTTCGTATTGTACGCCTACGCGGTATGTGTTTGGCCGCGGGGTAGAGGAAAAGGTGGGGGAGTTGACAGCTGCGATGGGTGTGAAGAAGGTATTGGTGGTGTCGGGCCACGGTTCGGCACGCCGTTCGGGGTTGCTCGACAGGGTGTTGGCGTCGATTGGGGCTGCCGGGGTGGCCACATTGGAGCTTACGGGGATTGACCCCAATCCTACCGATGACCGTGTGTATGAAGGCATAGAGATATGCCGTCGGGAAGGTGTCGACGGACTTATAGCCGTGGGCGGCGGTAGCGCTATCGACACGGCCAAGGCTATAGCCGGCGGTGTGGTCTACGATGGCGATTTCTGGGATTTCTACGAGGGTACTGCCGTGATGCAGAAGGCATTGCCGGTGGGCGTGGTGCTCACTATTCCCGCCGCCGGAAGCGAAGGCTCTGGCAACTCGGTGATTACCCGTAAGAGCGACATGAAGAAGATATCGCTGCGCACCGACATGGCATTGCGCCCGCGTTTCGCCGTCCTCAACCCAGAGGTCACATTCACGTTGCCGCCGTTTCAGGTGGCGAGCGGCATTGCCGACATGATGGCGCATATCATGGAGCGCTATTTCACCCCCACCGACGACTGCGCTACCACCGACCGTGTGGCCGAAGGGTTGCTCAAAGCTATCATCGACGAGGCGCCGGCCACTATGGCCGATCCTACCGACTATCAGTCGCGCGCCAATATCATGTGGGCGGGCACGTTGGCCCATAATGGGGTGTGCGGATGCGGACGCGTTGAGGACTGGGTGAGCCACTTCATGGAACATGAGATTTCGGCCGTGTACGGCGTGACGCATGGGGCAGGGCTTGCCACTGTGTTCCCGGCATGGATGACCTTCATGGCCGAGCATAAGCCGCCGAGAGTGGCACAGTTTGCCCGCCGCGTGATGGATGTCACTGCCGTCGACGACTACGAAGCCGCCCTGGAGGGCATCAGCCGTCTAAAGGCCTTCTATAAGTCGCTCGGACTGCCTGTGACGTTTGCCGAATTGGGCATCGCCCATCCCGACATTGACTTGCTTGTGGAACGTCTCCACCGCAATAAAGGCGCCGTGATAGGCGGCTACTACCGACTTAGTGCCGACGACACCCGCGCCATCTATGAACTGATGGTGTGATGATAATTAGTGACCCTTAACAGATTATCGGCAATTTTTGCGAGAAGCTTACTCCGTAAAAATTGCCGTATTTTATTTGCACATAACCGAAAAATTTCTACCTTTGCTGTATAAAACTGTCACATGTGACACAAATATTCAGTTAAATGGCGGAAATAAGACGTGATATATATGTTGACAGGCTCATTGCCCGTCGTCACAATCATCGCATCAAAATAGTTAGTGGAGTAAGGCGTAGTGGTAAGTCGTATTTACTTTTTAATCTGTTTAGCGGTTGGCTGAAACAGAATGATGTCGCCGATAGCCATATTATCAAAATTGACATGGAGGACCGCCGTAACAAAGCGCTACGCGACCCGGATGCCTTGCTCGGCTATATAGATGCGCAGATGACCGACGGCGAGATGTACTATATTATGATTGATGAAGTGCAGTTTGTGCCGGAATTTGAAGATGTGCTCAACAGCTATCTTAAAGTAGAGAATGCCGATGTCTATGTCACAGGCAGTAATGCCAAATTCTTGTCAACCGACATCATTACCACGTTCCGTGGGCGAGGAGATGTCGTGCATATTTATCCGCTGAGTTTCAGCGAATACCATTCCGCATTTAATCGTCCGAAAGAAGAGACTCTCGCTGAATATCTCCTTTATGGCGGTCTGCCCGAAACGGTAACTATGGCAAGCCCGGAGGAAAAGGTGGCATTCCTTCGCAACGTGTACGAGGAAACCTATATTAGGGATATCCTTGATAGATATGGCATCCGACATGATGAAGAGCTTGAGATATTGTTCGACATCGTCTCGTCGACTGTGGGCAGTCTGACTAATCCCAATAAGATTGCCGACACCTTTAAATCGGTGCGCAACAGTAATATTTCGGCGGTGACGATAAAGCGCTATCTCGATTTCATCTGCGAGTCATTCCTGATGGAAAAGGTGGCAAGGTATGACGTAAAAGGGCGCAAATATATTGACACGCCCTATAAATACTATTTTGTGGATCCCGGATTGCGAAATGCAAGGATGAATTTCCGTCAGCCCGACTTCAGCCATGTAATGGAGAATGTAATATACAATGAGTTGCGCGTCAGGGGGTATAATGTTGATGTCGGTGTGGTGCCGGTAGTAGTAAGGGAAGATGGCAGGCAGAAGCGTATACAATATGAAATAGACTTCGTATGCAATCTCGGTAGTAAGCGCTACTATATCCAGTCGGCTTATCGTATGCCTGATGAGTCAAAGAGAGTGCAGGAGGAGGCTTCGCTACGCAACGTCAACGATTCTTTCAAGAAAATAGTGATAGTAGGTGAGCATACCCCAGTGCTACGCAACGATGTGGGTATAACGACTATCAGTATCTATGACTTCCTGCTCAACCCGGCATCATTGGAATTGTAGCGTATAAACTGTATAAAAGTGTCACATGTGACACTTTTATACAGTTTACGAGGGGCTATCATAATAGCCCATCCGTGTCGTTTTCTTGGTGGGGTGGGAATGAATTACCAGCCGCCGGAGGCACCGCCGCCGCCGGTAGAGCCGCCGCCGAAGCTGCCACCACCGAAGCCGCCGCCACCGCCGAATCCGCCATGTCTGCCGCCGCCCATCGGGATGATGACGGGGGGATTGACCACTTTGGGTATCTCGTAGCGCACGCGGCGCTGGGTCTTGCAGTTTTTGCAGTAGAAAGTCTTTTCGCCGATGCCTTTTGCCAAGGTTGTGGGTTGGACGACGACAGTGTTGGTGCACGACATTTCGGTGCGTGCTCCGCAGTTGGGGCACACGGAGTAGCGGGCGCTATGGTTCACATAGGGGAGGATGGTGTTGGTGCCGCACTCGTCGCAGAGCCACACGTCGTAGTCGACCGAGCCGATGTTTTCCTCGCTATCCTGTGCAGGGGTGAGGTAGTCGTTGTCGTGGACCTCGTCGACGAGCCGCATGGTGTGGCTGCAGTTGGGGCATAACATTTTGCCGCGGCGAGCACGGCGCATCAAGTGGCTGAGCAGCAGGTAGCTGAGTATGGGTACGCCGATGAAGCCGACGGTGATGGCGAGGTAGGGCACTTTCAGATTGTGGAGCTTTTCGTAGTGGGCGTGGCGGTCGAGGCCGGAGGCATTGGCATTGACGGCGAGCGCCACTATAGCCATGATAATGAGGACGATAACGGCGAATGTCAAGTATTTGGCTAAGAAATTGCTGCCGGCTTCGGCATGGGCATTGTTGGCTTGTTGCGACAAAATGTCGTCGGCATAGTCGGGGTCGGCGAGGATGTCGCGTACGGCCATGGCCGTGTTGATTACAGCGTCGTCCACGTTGCCTGCTTTCATTGCCGGGGCAATCACGTTGCGTATGATGTTGCCGCAACGGCCGTCGGTGAGTGCTATTTCAGTGCCGCGGCCGGTGCGCAGCGCCGCTTTGCGGTCGTCGACGGAGATGAGGATGAGCAACCCGTTGTCGGTATCCTCCTTGCCGATGCCCCAAGCGTCGAAGAGGGCGGTGGCGAAGTCGTCGACATTGTCGCCGCTAAGGTCGGCAACGACCACGGCTACCGGTTCGGCGGTGGTGGCATGCCATATTGAGGCGAAAATAGAGTCGGCACGGGCTAAAGCGGCCGGCGACAGGTAGTTGTCGGGGTCGGAGACATAGCGTGTGGAGTCGGCGACATGCACGTTGGGCACTTCCTCTACCGAGCGTGCGCCGGCCGAGAGGGTAGCCAAGGCTATGATGAGTGATATAATGTGACGCATAATAAGAAATGGGGGTGATGGTTGGATGATTATGGTGGGATAGTGGCTTGAGGGCGTGTGGGTCAGACGGCTGGGAGCGACATGCCGTTGAGTTTGCGGTAGAGGTCGAGGGCGTAGACGTCGGTCATGGCAGAGACGTGGTCGAGCACGGCTTGTATCTTTTCGAAGAGGCCGGGAGCGTCGATTTCGTATTGCCGTGGCACTTTGGAGAGGAGCAACCGCGAGTAGTTGAGCGACGGGTTGCGCACGGCGTGGATAAGTTTTTCGAGGAGGAAGGTGACGATTTTGTTACCGGCGAGTTCGATGTCGACTACATCGGGCGCGCAGTATATGCGTTGCCAGGAGAGGTCGGAGCAGGCTTTGTAGGCGCGAGTCTCTACGGTGTCGGCGGCCGTGATGAGCGAACCGGCGAAAGCTCCGCGCAGTATTGCGTCTTCGTTGTCGAGGAACGCGTCGCAGCAGCAGTTGACGAGAGCGCCGATGACGCAAGAGCGGAGGTAGGCTATTTTCTCGTTGGGGTCGTCGACGAGGACCTTGTGGCTGATGATTTGTTGTCGACGATCGCCGTGGAAGAAGTTGAGGAGAAGCTCCGTGACGGTGTCGGTGGAGAGGATTTTGAGTTTATGGGCATCTTCAAGGTCCATAATCTCGTAGCATATATCGTCGGCGGCCTCCACGATGTAGACCAGAGGGTGACGGGCGAAACGCAGGGCGCCGTCGGGAGCCGGCAGGCGGAGAATGCCGAGATGGTCGGCGATATGTGCGAAGCAGTCGCGTTCGGAGGTGAAGAATCCGAATTTCCCTTTGCCGGCGGCGAGGGAAGAGTCGTAAGGGTATTTCACTATTGAAGCGAGAGTGGAGTAGGTCATTGCGAAACCGCCGGGACGACGACCACGGAAACGGTGGGTGAGCACCCGCAGGGAGTTGGCATTGCCTTCAAAGTTTACCAAGTCGTTCCACTGCTGAGGCGATAGCTCGTCGCGGAGGTCGGTGCCGGCGCCTTCGGAGAAGAACGTGGCGATAGCCTTTTCGCCGGAATGGCCGAACGGCGGGTTTCCGAGGTCGTGGGCGAGGCAACCGGCGGCTACGATTTCCCCCATGGCGTCGAAAGTGTCCATGGCGATTTCGGGGTGGCGTAGCCTGAGGCGTGCGGCGATGTCGTTGGCGAGGGAGCGTCCCACGCAGGCCACCTCCACGGAGTGGGTAAGGCGGTTGTGGACGAAGATGCTGCCCGGGAGGGGGAACACCTGCGTCTTGTTTTGCAGGCGACGGAATGGCGACGAGAACACGAGGCGGTCGTAGTCTCGTTGGAAGTCGGAACGGGAGCCGCGTCGTTCGTCGTGGATGTCCTCCAGGCCGAGGCGCATATCGGAGATGAGGCGGGTCCAGGACATGATGCCGTTGCCGGCAGTGGTGCTATTGGGGGTTGATGGAGTCATCGTCGTAGGTCTGGTATAGTAAGTCGTTGTAGGGGAAGCGTTGTAGGTGTATCTCCTTGGCCATGGCGTAGAGGCGTTGCTTGAGAACGTCGATGTTGACGGCCTTGCGGGCGGAGATGAATACGCAGTTGTCGTTCATGCGCGCCATCCATGAGTCCTCCAATTCGTCGAGGGGGATGTTTTCGCGGCGGCGCGGGGTGAGATCGTCGGCGTCCTTGGGGACGTAGTTGTAGGCGTCGATTTTGTTGAACACCATTATCATCGGTTTGTCCTTGGCGTCGCACACCTCCTGGAGCGTAGCGTTGACCACGTCGATTTGTTCCTCGAAGCCGGGGTGGGAGATATCCACCACGTGGACGAGGATGTCGGCGTCGCGCACCTCGTCGAGGGTTGACTTGAACGAGTCGACCAGGTGGGTGGGGAGTTTGCGTATGAAGCCTACGGTGTCGGTGAGCAGGAACGGTAGGTTGTCGATGACGACCTTGCGTACCGTTGTGTCGAGTGTTGCGAAGAGCTTGTTCTCGGCGAAAACTTCGCTTTTGGCGAGGAGGTTCATGAGGGTAGACTTGCCCACGTTGGTGTAGCCGACGAGGGCCACGCGTGTGAGTTTGCCTCGGTTTTTGCGCTGCATGGATTTCTGCTTGTCGATGGCGGCGAGCTCGTCTTTGAGCCGCGATATCTTGTCGAGGATGATACGGCGGTCGGTTTCGATTTGCGTTTCACCCGGTCCGCGCATACCGATACCGCCGCGTTGACGTTCGAGGTGGGTCCACATGCGGGTGAGTCGAGGCAGCAGGTATTGGTATTGGGCGAGTTCGACTTGTGTCTTTGCGTTGGCAGTTTGGGCGCGTTTAGCGAAGATGTCGAGGATTAGCGAGGTGCGGTCGAGGATTTTGACTTGCAGCTCTTTTTCAATGTTCGACACCTGCTTGGTGGAGAGGTCGTCGTCGAATATCACCATGCCAATCTCGTTTTGCTCGACATAGTTTTTAATCTCTTCGAGTTTGCCTTTGCCCACGAAAGTCGAGGAGTTGGGCATGTCGAGTTTCTGTGTGAAGCGTTTGACGGTGACGGCCCCGGCGGTGTCGGCGAGGAACTCGAGTTCGTCGAGGTATTCGTTGACTTTTGCTTCGTTTTGCCGCGGAGTAATAAGTCCTACGACGACGGTCCGTTCGGTTGATTCTTTATTTATGATAAGGTCTTTCATAATCGGGAAGATGATAACGCAAAAGTACGGCAAAAGTTTGGGATACGCAATAGTGGGGCGGTGGTGATATAAATCGGCGTCGCTGCGGAAGCCTGCGGGGCGGTGGGTGTGTCGCGGTGATGATGTGGGCTATGGGCAGGGGGATGGGTGGATGAGGATGATATTTAATGAAAATGTAATGTGTGTGAAATACTGGTGCAATAGGAAAGTTGTAAATTTGTAATGGTAAAAAGGTGGGTGTAATACAATGGGTTGGGTGGTAAAATTTAACAAATCTATGGTATGTTATGGTAAAATCGGGTGGTTAAAAGTCAAAATGTGTTAAAATTCTTATATGTAATTAATAAAATTATATATTTGCACAATAAACACGATCCACACATAAAGGTTGCCCTCCTTAGGGAGGGAGGCCGAAAATTAAGATAGTTTCACAATAGGTATTTGATTAACCAATCAAGCTGACACCGGTAGGAATAAAGTGATAGTGATCCTCTGGTAGGCTTTAAATAGGAGAAAAGAAAATAGGACAAGTACGGCAAACAAATGGCGTCGGGCAAAGAGCTATCGGCGGCATGGGTTGGCTATTTCTAAAATAATACAAAATTACACACCACTTAACACACATTAAGCGGGACAATCACTAAAAAACATATATATATTATGAGAAAACTTTTATTATTCCTATTTTTAGCATTATCGCTTGGAGTCCCGAGGATCCAAGCGGATGAGGTAGTAATGTCCTCCTTTAGCGAAGTAAACGATAATTTGAATGAGTATATTTCGTATACTACAGCTAAAGGTGGTGGTACGGCAAATCCTGCAATTAATAATAATGAAATTCGTTTGTATCAGCCAGCTACCGGAAAGACATATGGCGGCTCCATAACTGTAAAAGCGGCATCAGGTGTTACGATTGAATCGGTTGAAATCCGTTCGTCACAAGCAACTACTATTGATTATGTAGTTGGTGCGAGTGGTACTCATAGTGATGATATGTCTATTAAAGCAAATGTTACTGTTACAGTTCCTGATATCAATGACAGTGAGATCACATTTTATTGCAAAGGTACATCATCTTCAAATCGTCTTAATGTTAAGTATTTAAAGGTTGTTTATACCACCACAGGCGAAAGCGGTGGAGGAGAGACGCCGACTGAGCCTGCCGCAACCTACACGTATAAGTTAGTAAATAGCGTGGAAGAGCTTGTAAATGGAATGGTATTTGTCATAGGCGCGAAGAATAATAATATGCTAATGGGACAAAATGCCGGAGACTATTTTGATAAAGTTGGTTTCACTTTCCCGGATACAGGCGATGAGATTACCGTAAGCAATTCAGATGTAAAACGCCTTACATTGGTTTCAACCGGTGAAGCAGGAAAATGGAACATTAAGACTGATGATGGCAAATATTTGTATTGGAGTAGTGGTAATAAATTATATCAAGGAGCTACCCCAAGTGGTGATACTTATATTGCTACAATTTCATTCACCGGTGATAATGCCACAATAGCATTTAACAATCAAAAGGCACAATACATACAATATAATGCATCTCAGCCACGTTTCGCATGCTATAGTAGCAACCAGCAAAAGGTCCAGATATATGCCCAAACCACAGTTCAAGCGGCGGAGCCGGAGTTTACGGTGCCGGCGGGAGCTACTACCGAGGTAGGAAGCAACGACGTGACATATTACACCAACCCGTTTGACGTCAAGATATCTACGACGAGCGATAATGCCACCATCCATTATATAGTAGGCGAGGGCGAGGAGAAGACAGGGGCTAACCCGGTAGTGATTGCCGTCGACGCTACGCAGACCATCAAGGCATGGGCAGTGTCGAGTGACGCGGAAATAGCCCCGAGCGACGAAGTCACCGTCACCTACAACTTGCGTACAGCCACCCCCGTGATCAGTTGCGACGACCCGCAAGAGGCTGCGAGCAAGACCGTAACGATAACGTGTGCCACCACCTCGGCCACGATAGAATATTCAACCGACGGAGGAGCTACATGGCAGACATATAGCGGAGCGCTGACCTTCAGCGAGATGAACACGTCGACCAAGATTACCGCACGTGCCACCTCGGCACTTGGCCAATCGGAGCCGGCGGAATATGTAGTCGAAATCTACCCCGCCTCAGAGTGGGAGTCATTTGAAATATATGAGCTTGTCACCGATGCCAGCACATTGAAAGAGAACGACCGAGTGATATTCGTCAACGCTATCAAATTCCCCGGCTCCGAAGAGTCGTCGGGCTGGTATGCTCCGACTTCGTTTGACACTGACGGCCGATTCAATGCCACATCGGTAGCACCGGTAGATGACAGCGAGGAGATACCTACACAGTTGAAAGTGCCGATCCATGCCGGGATACAGGCATTCCGTTTGGAATATGACACATCGGCAGCCGACCCAAGCCGTCCGTGGCTTATCTATCTGGTAGGACAGGATAAATATCTGCGCAGCGCGGCGGCGAAGAAGTTCGAGATTGTTGACCTGCCTGAAACCGTAGAGGAACGTCAGTATCTCAATGCCGGATTTGAAATCGGTAAGGTAACTGACTATAACGAGTATATTATTGACGATAAGGGGACTACTGTCAGCACCGGCAACTCTAAGGGCGATGTAGAATATAAGCTTACGGCAACGTTCAATGGATTGGATAGCGTGCAGACGCATATACGATTTAACCCGTCGGGCGGTGTAAGATTCCGTGGCTATGACGTAGCCATAGGTGGTAACGGTACATGGCCAACGCGCTTGTATCGCACCACGAAGCGAGTGCTGCCGCCTACGGTGACCGTCTACGATGCAACCGTAGAGGGTGATAAAGCCTACTCATCGCAAGTGACCACATATAGCAACCCCGTGCGCGTGGTAATCAAAAATAATCCACGCACCGACAAGGGCGTGTACATGATGTACTCATGGTCGGAGTCGGTTGATCATGCGCCGGTGCTCAGCGAGTATCTTGCCGCCGAGCCGGTAGATGCCGAAGAGATACAATTGCGTGTCGACGGCGACAAGGTGCAGATAAAGAGCGGCGAAGAATTTGTCGACATCGCAGCATTGTCGACAATAGAAGGGAAGCACGTGCTGCGTGCGGTGGCCACCGACGGTTCGGCGATAAGTTCGTCGTTGCCGCGTACGGTAAACTTCAAGTGCTCTAAGCCGGTGCTGTCGAAAGGTGAAGGCGACATTGCCAACATCAGTCGTCCCGAGGCCTACACCATCGGCGCCACCCTTTACTACGCCTACGATGACGACGAGTTCGTATACGACGAAGCCCACAAGCTCAGCTACATAGAAGGCACTACCGAGTATGCCCCGATAGCGTTTGGCGAGCATGCCAAGGTGAAAGTGATAGCAGTGAAAGAGGGGTATGCCAATTCAGATGTGGCAGAGCTCACGCTCCACACCTACACACCGCAAGCCCATGCCGTGCAGCTGCTTGAGCTTACCGAGACCGGTAAGGCCAACTACAAATTGCTTGGCAGTGGCGAAGCCGGCTTCATAGGCGAAGGCAAGTGCTATGTGACCTACCGCACCGTAGCCGATCAGCCATTCTTCCTGTTGAAAGAGAATGCCGATGGCACAATAGCTATGGCAAAGTGCAGCGACACCGCAGAGGCTCGCCGCTTGGCAGAGTACCGCCCGATCACCACTACGGGAAATAAGGTGAATGTGAAATGGACATCCGACTACTACGTATTCGTGGCCGACGAAGACGAGATGCTCGCCACCATAGGCGGAATCACAATGCTTGGCAACGGCGATGAAACCGTTGACGACGGCGAGATAGTTACCAATGTATATGTCAACGGTTCAGATGCCACGATAGCAGGTCAGAAAGCCACTGTAGCCATGGGCGATGCGACCACCAAACGCTTCTACGGAGCCATAGTAAGGCAGAATGGCGCAATAGGTACGATAACCTTGCGTTCGACTTTGGCCTACAGCATCTATAATGGCGCCGATACCGCAGCCGATGACTACTCGGAGGAAGGCTTCGGCCAGATTACCCCGTTGATACCGAGCGTATACGGATGCGACGTGGCCTATGAATACGATGTTGACGCCGAGAGCTTGGCAAGCAAATATGCGACCGACTTCGTGAAACTTAACGTGGAATCGCAAGTCAAGGGCACGGTAAGCGCAGCCTTGCTGCCGACCGCTGCAGCCGCCCCTCGCCACCTCAAAGCCGTGGTGACCTTCTTCCGACCCAACGTAAGCAACGAGATATTGCAGCACAACGATATCTACTACAATATCGACGTGACCGGCAGCAAGCACAATATAGCAGGCAGCGGCCTCTATGTAGACTTGGCTAAGCAGAACGAAGTGGACGGCACCGGAATCGTGACCCCCGACTACTACCAGTTCACCATCGATAACGTATCGCCCGCGGCTGATGATTATCCGTCGATAAATGTGTCGAAGACCGAGTTTGTGGAGAACTATTCAGAGACCGACGACTACGACCGCTTCATCTCCAACTTCGGCGAGAACATATCCATCATCAATGCAGGCAACGACCCGGTATTCGATAACGGAGCGGTAAGCAAGCTGTTCATGGGTAAGCTTGCGCCCAACGGAGTGGACGCACGAGGCAACGAGAATACTACCGACAAGACAGCGTGGATGTTCAAAGGCCTCAACAGTTTGTCAACGCCCACTGAGCGCCTGCACGATGGCATAGAGATAACCCCGTCGTACTACCTTGTAGAGACCTATGCCGGGTCGATGACCGACTATGCCGCCTACGAGTATCTTGTCAACTACGACGTCAACCATGCCGGCGCGGATACCGGGCTGAAGTTCAACAGCGACGGATCGTTTAATACCACCGACGCTACCGACCCGTTGATGGGAACCTACACCGCCACCGGCTTTACCGCGACATCGGGCATCAGCGTGGCCTTGACGCCGGTGTACTTGTTCAGCCACCAGCCCACTGTTAAGCCCAACGAGGTGAAGAGCGAACAAATCGCGCCGCTCAAATCGGTATCGCTCAGCGAAGCTGCGGCAGTTGTCGCCGTTAAGGCACCCGTGATGCGGGCACCACAGGTCGACACCGCCACGCTTGGCAGTGAGCCGACAGCGCCGGTGCTCGGCGAGGTGCGCCCGATGCGTCACTACGGGTTGACCGACATGTCAGCGTCAAACATCACCGACCTTACGGCATCTACCGAGTATGAGGTAGTAACAGGCAATCCGATAGTACGCACGTTGGAGGTAGGCGAGGTCACCGGAGTGGAAGACGTAAGCATCGACAATGACAGTGCCGCCGATGT
This sequence comes from Bacteroidales bacterium, assembly GCA_029218425.1. Taxonomy (GTDB): domain Bacteria; phylum Bacteroidota; class Bacteroidia; order Bacteroidales; family Muribaculaceae; genus JAGBWK01. The sequence continues at coordinate 21,547 of JAQXRH010000056.1, forward strand.
AGAGTACTACAACCTGCAAGGCGTACGCATAGTCAACCCCGGTCACGGCATCTATATCAAGCGCCGAGGCGACAAGGCCGAGAAAGTAAGGCTTTAAGCCTACTATCCTTCAGGTAAAATAAAGGCGGAGTGCATGGCGCTCCGCCTTTATTGCGTTTTTTAGGGGGGAGAAAGGTGGGGATGGGCGATGTAAATCGGCGTCGCTCCGGACGCCTGCGGGTGAGGGCGTACGGAAACCCCGCACACCTCGGTCGCTGCGCTCCCTCGGCGTACGGGGCTACTAATAATCGGCGTCCTGGGCGGACGCCCCGTGGTGGTTGATGACTTTTACCCCGTACACCGCGGACGCCACCTCCACCTCTGTTGTGGTTGATGGGCGAGGGCCGTTGGCCGGGGTGGGGTGATGTGGTCGGTGGTTAGTTTTTGAAGCGGTAGATGCAGGTGGAATGGTAGGGGGTGTCGGGGGTGACGATTACGGAGGGGTAGGAAGGCACGTTGGGGGAATTGGGGAAGTGTTGGGTCTCCATGACGATAGCGCCGCGGTAGGGGTAGGCGATGCCGTTTTTACCCTTTACGGAGCCGTCGAGGAAGTTGCCCACGTAGAATTGTAGGCCCGGTTCGTCGGTGAGGACCTCCATGGTGATGCCGGAAGCGGGCGAGAACACCGAAGCCGCCACCAGAGTGGAGTCGCCGGCAGTGTTGAGGACGAAATTGTGGTCGTAGCCGAGGCCGTTGCGGAGCTGGATGTCGTCGGCGTTGATGTCGCGGCCCACAGGTTTGGGGATGCGGAAATCAAATGCAGAGCCGTCGACAGGGCGGATTTCGCCGCGGGTCATGAAAGTGCTGTCGATGGGAGTGAAAGCGTCGGCGTTGATAGATACTTCGTGCGAGAGGATGTCGGTAGAGAGGTCGCCCGAGAGGTTGAAGTAGGAGTGGTTGGTGAGGTTGAGGATAGTGGGGCGGTCGGTAGTGGCGTAGTAGTTGATGGCGATAGCGAAGTCGGGACGGAGCGAGTAGACCACGTCGACGTTGATGTTGCCGGGGTAGCCGGCGTCGCCGTCGGGCGAGAAGAGCGACAGGCACAGGGTGGAGTCGTTGGGCTGTGTGGCGTGCCACACGAGGTTGTGGAAGCCGCGAGGTCCGCCGTGGAGGCTATGGCCGTAGTTGTTGATGGGCAGTTGGTAGACGGAGTCGTTGAGGGTGAAACGGCCCTGGTCGATGCGGTTGCCGTAGCGGCCGATGAGGGCGCCGAAGTTGCCGTCGATGTTTACGTAGTCGTCGATGTTGTCGTGGCCGAGGACCACGTCGACGAGATTGCCGCTGCTGTCGGGCACCATCAGCGAGACGATACGCCCGCCGAAATTGGTGATGCAGGCCTCCATGCCGGCATGGTTGCGGAGGGTGTAGAGCGCAGTGGAGTCGCCGTCGACAGAGGCTACGAAGCGGGCCGGGTCGAGGCCCGAGAGAGTAAGGTTGGAATCACTGTGGGAAGCGGCGCAAGCCGATAGGAGCGCGGCGCACGCAATGGGGATAAGTCTTTTCATGGGAGTAATTAATGTTATGGTTTGTTTATATAGTAATAAAATTCGGATTGGCACACGCCGCAAATTTAAGAAAAAATTGTGAACAAAAGTTTGGAATAATCTATTATATAGTATATCTTTGCTTTACATAGATAAAAAAATTATAAACTTAATAAAAAATCTGTAAAATGGAACAATCAAATCAACCCAATGAGAGCCTCAAGCCGTTGAAGGATTTGCTTAGCTTCTTGACGCCTCAAACAACATTTATCGTCAATGCGGCATTTGCCGTGGTAGCGTTCGTATTGTTTATACTGCAAGATATCACTGGCTTTGGCCCCTCCTTGATCTCTTGGGAGTTCAAGATTGCCGGTGGTATCATAGGCTTCCTCGTATTGGTAGGCCTGTTGATAGCAGCAATAACAGTTCCGTTGAAGACGAACAAAATTTCGCCGTGTGTCAACATCTTCCTTATCGGCTTTATGTTCCTCTTCAACTTGATGGCAGTGACAAAGTGGGGCATCCTCGCTATCTTGTTGCTGGTATTGATATTGTTGCCGTGGGCGCTTTTCACCGTCTTGAAAAAAGATGACGAGGCAAAGCTCTAATAAGCGAGCAATAGAAATACAAACGGGTGCGGCATCTCGGCAAGAGGTGTCGCACCCGCCGCTTTTATGTAGAGAGGCACGACAGGGGGTGCAGGCGTGATAGCGGGCAATTGGTTGAATGAAATGGGGCAGTGGTGGAAAATATTTGGAGGATGTCGCCGAGGATGCTATTTTTGCAGAAAAAGTGACTTAGGGCTATGGAAAAAAGTGTGGAGAAGAATTACAAGCGAGTAGAGCGAAAGGCGTATATAGCTCTGTGGGTTATAGTGTTGCTGATACCGTTGGTGGAGGTGACGTATGAGTATCTGAATGGGACCGACGGAGTGTTTGAAACGGGAAGCTTGCTGAAGACATGGCTGTACATGTTGCCGTTTATGGCGCTATTCTGGGTGCATGAGTTGCTGTTGCTGCCGCTGCTGATGAGGCGTAAGGGCTTGAAGGCGCTATATGTGGCGCTCACCGTAGCGGCGATAGCGGCGACGGTGGTGGTGCTTGAAGCGCCGCATAAGTCGCATCGCAAGAAAGAGGATGCCACGTTGCGCGAGGTGGTGGTGACCAACGTGGAGACCGGCGAGGAGATGAAACGCTTTACCACGCGCGGGCATAAGCGGCCCAAATTCAATATGTTCATGTTCACCAATGTGATGTTCGCACTGTTCACTGTGAGCGTGAACATAATGACGAGCTTATATTTCAGGGGACTTAGCAATAGGCGCAGGATAGAGAGCTTGGAGGCGGAGAACACGTCGGCGCGGTTGCAATACCTTAAATATCAGGTAAATCCGCATTTCTTCATGAATACGCTCAACAATATACATGCGTTGATCGACATAGATGCCAACCGAGCGCGCGAAGTGGTAATCGATCTGTCGAAGATGATGCGCTATGTGCTCTACGACATCGACAAAGACGAGGTAACGCTCAAGCAGGAGGTGGACTTCCTGAGCAACTATATATCGTTGATGAGGATACGCCTTACCGACAACGTGAAGATACAGGTGGCGATGCCCCAGGGGAGGGACGACGTGAAGCTGCCGCCGTTGCTGTTCATACCGTTTGTGGAGAATATCTTCAAGCATGGGGTGAGCTATCGCGAGCCGTCGGTTATCGACATATCGCTGACGGTTGACGACGCCAACGGGCAAGTGACGTTCCAATCGATCAACAGCAACCATAGCCACAAGACCGGCGACAAGCACCACGGCATAGGAATAGAGAACTTGCGCCGGCGCCTCGACTTGCTGTATGGCGATAGATACACTATGGCAGTCAACGACCGCGGAGCCACGTTTGAGAGCTGCCTAACGATACCGGTGGTGTGCGGTAATGGTAAAGAAATAGCAAAAGAGTGAAAGAGATGGAGCCGTTGAGATGCATAATAGTTGACGATGAGCCGTTGGCGCTTCGGCAGTTGGAGAAGTACATAGAGCGTACGCCCGGAGTGGAAGTGGTGGCGAGCTGCTACGATGCCGGCGAGGCGATGGCGGCATTGGAGAAAGGGGGCGTCGACCTGATGTTCCTGGATATCAACATGCCGGATATGTCGGGGATGGAGCTGGCGCGTAGGTTGACGCCGATGAGCCCGATGGTGATATTCACGACGGCCTATTCAGAGTATGCCATAGAGGGCTTCAAGGTGGAGGCTGTGGATTACCTTACCAAGCCGTTCAGCTACGAGGAGTTTGCGGCGTCGGTAGAGCGTGCGAGCCGCAGGTTGCGTCGTGGCGATGCGCGAGGCGACGAGGCCATCTACGTCAAGGATTCGGGGCTTACGCGAAGGATAGTGCTGAGCGATATCACCGTGATAAAGGGTTTGGCGGAGTATGTGCAGATATATCAGCGGTCGACGGGACGCGCGGTGACCACGCTGATGAGTCTGCGGTCGCTGGAGGAGACGTTGCCGGCCGACAAGTTCATGCGTATCCACAGGTCGTATATCGTCAACCTGGATGCCGTGGACGGCATAGGGCACAACAAGGTGGTGATAGGCACGGAGGAGCTGCCGGTGAGCGAGAGCTACCGCGGACGGTTTAAGGAATACCTGAAGGGTAAGCTGGGGTAGCTATAATAGCTAAGATAGCTATTATAGCTAAGGTGGCTTTTTTAGCTAAGGTAGCTGGGGCGGTCAGAAGCGGTATCCGGCTTTGGCGATGAGGTCTTTGTCGGCGTCGATGGTGGAGCCGAGGGTGGTGAGCATGTCGCCGACGATGCCGCCGTTGATGCCTATCTTCATGGCTTTGAGTTGTGCCTGTGGCGATAGCTTCTGGCGTCCGCCGGCAAAGCGTAGGTGTATGGCAGGGTGGACGAAGCGGAAGATGGCAATCGTGGTGAGGATGTCGGTTTCGGAGAGGGGCTCGCTGTCGGCCAGGGGAGTGCCGGCGATGGGTATGAGGATGTTGATGGGGATGGACACCGGGTTGATATCGCGAAGCGCGAGAGCAAATTCCACACGTTGGCGAGGCGTCTCGCCCATACCGATGATACCGCCGGAACAAATCTCGAGGCCAGCTTTGCGGGCGGCGTCGATGGTGGCAATCTTGTCGGCGACAGAGTGGGATGAGCAGAGCGAAGGGAAATGCGACGGAGCCGTCTCCAAGTTGCAATGGTAGCGCGTGGCGCCGGCTTTGCGCACCTTGCATAGGTCGTCGTAGTCGAGGAGGCCGAGCGAGGCGCATGGCGACATGGAAGTTTCGGTGGCTACACGGTGGAGCATGGCGCAGATGGCGTCGAGGGCTTTGCCTTTGGCCGCCTTGCCGCTGGTGACGAGCGAGAAGCGCCGTATGCCCTTGGCGTCGTTGTAGCGGGCAAGGCGCATGCAGTCGTCTTCAGGCACTAAGGGGTAGGTGTCGCATCCTGTGGCCCAATGGGCAGACTGGGCGCACCATTTGCAGTCCTCGGGGCAACGTCCCGACCGTGCATTTATGATAGAGCAGGAGTCGAACTGCCGCGAACAGAGTGCGGCGGTGATTTCGGCGGCGGCGTCGCAGAGCAGCGCCGGGTCGGCGTCCAATAGCGAATAAGCCTCGTCGGCGGAAATGGCACCGCCGGCGAGGATTTTGTTTTTGATATCGAGGATGTCGGTCATGGGGATTACACGTTTTCAAAGGCTTGTTCAAGGTCGGCGATAAGGTCGTCGACATGTTCGGTGCCGATGCTGAGGCGCACGGTAGAGGGGGTGATGTGCTGCTGCTCGAGTTCCTCGGGCGACATCTGGGAGTGGGTAGTGGTGTAGGGGTGGATGACGAGGCTCTTGACATCGGCTACGTTGGCGAGGAGCGAGAAGATGCGTAGCGAGTCGATGAAGCGCCAAGCCGCGTCGACGTCGCCGTCGATTTCGAAAGTGAAAATCGAACCGGCGCCGTTGGGGTAAAGCCGGCAGTAGATGTCGTGGTCGGGGTGGTCGGGGAGCGAGGGATGGTTGACCTTGCGCACCTTGGGGTGGTTGGAGAGATAGTCGACGATGCGGAGCGCGTTGTAGACGTGGCGTTCGACGCGCAGCGAAAGTGTCTCGAGGCCTTGCAGGAGTATGAAGGCGTTGAATGGCGAAATGACGGCGCCGGTGTCGCGCAGTATGACGCAGCGTATGCGGTCGACGAAGGCCGATTGTCCGCAAGCGTCGGCGAAGATTGCGCCGTGGTAGCTCGGGTCGGGTGCCGCGATGGTGGGGAAAAGGTCGGCATTGGCTTTCCAGTCGAAGCGGCCGGAGTCGACGATTACGCCGCCGAGGCTTGAGCCGTGACCGCCGATGAACTTGGTGGCGGAGTGCACCACGATGTCGGCCCCGAGCTCAATGGGGCGCATGAGGTAGGGCGTGCCGAAGGTGTTGTCGATGATGAGCGGGATGCGGTGGCGGTGGGCAACCTTTGCCACGGCTTCGACGTCGAGGACTTCGGAGTTGGGGTTGCCGAAAGTCTCGGCGTAGAGGCAGCGGGTGTCGGGGGTGATAGCGGCTTCGAGGGCGTCGAGGTCGCGGAAATTGACGATGGTGTTATTGATGCCTTGAGCGTGGAGAGTGTGGGTGATGAGGTTGAACGAACCGCCGTAGAGGTTGTCGGCGGCAACGATGTGGTTGCCCGGGAGGAGAATGTTTTGCAGGGCGTAGGTCACGGCGGCGGCACCGGATGCCACGGCGAGAGCGGCGACGCCCCCTTCGAGGGCGGCCATGCGCTGCTCAAATACGTTCTGCGTGGGATTGGTGAGGCGGCCGTAGATGTTGCCCGGCTCGCGCAGAGCGAAACGGTCGGCGGCGTTCTGCGAGTTGCGGAACACGTAGGAGGTCGTCTGGTATATGGGCACGGCGCGGGCGTCGGTAGTGGGGTCGGGTTGCTCTTGCCCGGCGTGGAGCTGGATGGTCTCGAAGTGGAGTTTGTGATTTGTATCCATATATATTAAAATGAATAATGTTGAAAAAATAATGGTGCAAAGTTATGTAACATGCCCGAAAAATGCAATAAAAATATAGGGGGTGGAAATGAAAGAAGCGGTTGCCGAGGTGACAACCGCTTGGTGGTGACTCCTACAGGATTCAAACCTGTAACCTTCTGATCCGTAGTCAGATGCTCTATTCAGTTGAGCTAAGGAGCCGTAAGCCTATATTAAATAGGCAATAATCGTGAATTTGTGACTCCTACAGGATTCAAACCTGTAACCTTCTGATCCGTAGTCAGATGCTCTATTCAGTTGAGCTAAGGAGCCATGCCTAATTCGGCTTTGCGGTTGCAAAGATACAACCTTTTTCTTGAATGTACAATCTTTTTTGCAAATTTTTTTATTGGAAAAAACGGGAAAGATTACTATATTTGCTGAAAAGATAGCATTATCAAGTTGTTACCAATAGTAAAAATGACAGATATGAAACGCATAGTTAGAAAGGCAATATTGACGGCAGCGGTGGCTGTCGCAGCGACGATGAGCGCTGGGGCCGAGCATTTGGTGATATTGCACACCAATGACACCCACTCCAATATCGACCCGACAAGCGAAGGCCTCGGAGGCGTGTTGCGCCGCAAGGTGGTGGTCGACAGTGTAAGGGCCGCCGAGAAAAACGTGTTGCTGGTCGACGCCGGCGACGTGGTGCAAGGCACGTTGTATTTCACGTTGTATCGTGGCGAGGTGGAGCATAAGGCGATGAACGCCATAGGCTACGACTTGGCCACGTTGGGCAACCATGAGTTTGACAACGGCGCGACCGAGCTTGCCGGACTGCTGCGCAATGATAATGCCACATGGATATCAACTAATTACGATGTTGACGAATCGCCCTTGGCAGGGCTGGTGGTGCCCTACGTGGTGAAAGAATACGGGGGCAAACGCGTGGGGTTCATGGGGCTCGACATCGACCCTAAAGGCATGATATCGGCCCGTAACGTGAAGGGCATCAAGTATATCGACGTGTATGAGGCGGCAGAGCACACTGCATGGTCGTTGCGCCACAATGAGAAGGCCGACGTGGTGGTGGCGCTGACCCATATAGGCTATTCCGACAAGGAAAGGGCCAACGACTCCATCCTTGCCGCAGTCTCCAAAAATATCGACCTGATAATAGGCGGCCATACCCACACGCCGCTCAATCCGGCCGACCCCGCCTCGTTGCCTACGGTAATCAAAAATGCCGAGGGGCGCGATGTGGTGGTGGCGCAGTTGGCTTGGCAAGGGACCACGATAGGCAAGGTGGATATTGACTTGGACAGCAAGGCGATATCCTCGTCGGTGATAGCCATCGACAAGCGTTTGGACGACAGGATTGACGACGATATGCGGCAGATGCTGTCGCCTTATTCCAACAAAGTGGACTCGCTGATGTCGATTAAAGTGTGCAAGACGACGGCGCGACTGGAGGAGCAGTCGCTCATCAATATATTCTCCGACATGCTTATGGAGCAAGGACGGAAATTGGCTGGCGAGAAGGTTGATTTGGCGATACTTAACAATGGCGGCATACGCAACCCGTTCCCCAAGGGCACAGTGTCGGAGGGAAATGTGATAATGACGATACCGTTTGAAAACACTGTCGTGGTGCTCCGTATAAAGGGTGAAGCTTTGGCAAGAGCGTTGGCGCAGATGGGCAAACGTCCGATGAACGGCCTTAGCGGTAATGCCGACGTGACCTACGACCCCGCGAAGGGGGAGTGCACCGAGATAGTAATCAATGGCAAGGCGCTCGACCCCGATAAGTATTACAAGGTGGTGACCATCGACTATCTTGCCGACGGCGGCGACTACCTGTCGGCGCTTACCGAGGGCGAAGTGATAGCAAAGAGCGAGCATTTCTTAGCCCGTGACATAGCCGACGCACTCAAGAAAGTGAAAAAGCCGTTGAAACCCGACACCACTGAACGCCTGCACCATTAATGAGTGATAATCAGGCTCCTGCCATCCGGGTCATTCTGATAAGCGCCCTCTCCGGCAGGGCGAAATTACAAAGCGGTGTGTCAAAATTTCAGTTTTGGCACACCGCTTATTGTGTGTTATACCTTGGCAAATTGATTATTTTGAGCGTTCGGCAATCTCTAAAGCACGGGCAGAGAGTGCGTTGTAGCTGTACCACCGGTGGAACCTGAGAGCGGTGGTCATTGACGAGCTGTTTTTGTTGATGGCCAAGGCATAGTCGGTAAATTGAATGGTAGTATAATAGTCAAAGCCGGGGTCTTCGTAGCATGCGACTGTGGCACCATCAGTGAGAGATATGACGCAAACCATATAGTTGGAATAGTCGGATGACTGGCGTAAGACAGCAAGGTAGTTGTTGTCAAACGAGAAAGAATAGTCATCAGTTAAGGATAAATCAACGCTTAATGTATTATATGGTTTTGAGTCGCCGGTATGATATAATTCAAGTCGGGTGTTAGTCTCATTTTCGTAGTACAGGCGAGCTAATATCGAGCAGTCGCGGTTAAAGTAAACTTGCGCTTCGTCAGTGATATTAATTTTGGAAGCATCGGCAACACAGTATATATATTCGTCATGCTTATCACTAATTATGAGGTTCTCAGCGTTGTCGGAGATTTCATAAATATAGTATTTATCGTAGTTTTTGTCGGATATCTCTTTGCCTGTTTTGATGTCGTAGGATTTGATGCCGTGGTCGTAGGCAACGGTGAGTCGGTCGTTTTGTTGATTGAAAGCCATCGATAGTATGGATTCATCGGGATTATTGGCGAGCGTGGATATGAGTCTATTGTCGAGAGTGTTGTGTATTTCGATGAGCCCATCATCGTTGATGGTGGCAATTTTTTCACCGGCATGCGACATGGCGCAGACTATGGGCAATTGAAGCTCTTTCTTCTCCGGACCATTGTAGTGGTAGGTGTAAGAGACGTTGTCTAAGGTGACGAAAGTGATGTTTTTGTTGTCAATATCGTTGATAGTTTTACCTATGCGATAATCTATGTCAGGTTGCATGAGAGGAATGCCTGAGATAAAGTCGTAGATGAGCGAATTTCCGGAAGTGGAGGATAGTTGGACAAGATTATCGGAAATGACGTTGACAAAAATGCAAGCATCTTCGCCATCGTGGTGTGAAAGTTGGTGGAGCGTGTTGCCGGTGGCGATGTCAATGACTGATACAACCCCATTGATGGCAGTGATGATGCGAGAACCATTGTTGGAGATATCGTAGCTTGCTACAAGAGCTTCCGCAGGTACTGACAATTGTCGCATAGTAGTGAGAGAGGATGTATCAATTATCGATAAGGTTGCAGTATCGAAGACATCAACATCAACACTACGATATGCAAGTGTTGTACCATCGGATGAAATGGCAGCATCTTCGACATACCGAGCTTCCGGGATGTTAATGACAGACTTAGTGTTGTTATTGAAATCGGTAATGGTGATATCGGAAGTGTCGATATTATATTTCACATAGCAACTGTCGCAATCGCATAAGATGCTTTCAGTGGGGCCGAAGCCGTCGGGATAGGGAAGAGCGGGCAGAGTCATCGTCCCTTTGTTTATTAAAACCCAGCCGGGACGTTCGTATGCGTCGATAGCAACGCGCAGAGCTTTGTCGATATTGCTATTGTAGGTCTCCAAGTATTTACCATTGTCGGCAGTAAGAAGCTGTATTGCGTCTAAGAGGTTCCCCTCTTTGGTAAGTAGAATGGATTGCTCGGCAATATTGTTCTGTTTGGTTGTAAGTTCGTTGCGCTTGAGTTTAGAGTATTGGGAGATACCGAATATAGCCAAAGCACCGATGACGCCGACCACTAACGAGTAAGCGAAGATGCGTTGGCGAGTGCGTCGGCGGTTCTCTTTAAGGTGGCGTTGCCATAGGGTGTCGAATTGGATGTTTAGGATTACGGCAATGATTTTGACCACAGTTCGGTCGATACCCTCGTTGCGGAGATCAACCCATAGCAGTTCGTCATTGCCTTTTAATTCTCGTAAGCCTTGTGGCATGAAGTTGTCAATATTATTGTCGGCTATGTCGTTGACTAATATCGGAATAATGTGGGAGATATGCCCGCTGTTGATGAAATGCTCCACCTCCTTGTTGACCCATTGAGATGCGGCAGATGCTTTGCTGCAGATGACAATAAGGAAAGATGAATTGTCGAGAGCATTTGTGATGCGCTGAGACAGCGAACCGGGAGTAAGGTCGGTATTGTCTTTGAAAATAGGTCGGACGTTGGCGGGCATTTCGGGGTTGGAATCGCGTAGAGCCACCGGGATATAGAAATGCTCGAGCTTTTTCTGCAAGATGTCGGCCCAATAAGAGTCGTCGTGGGAGTAGCTGATGAAAGCAGTGTATTTTTTAGTTTCCATGAGTGATGTGATTTAGAATTGTATAATAGAGATGCATCAGCTCGGACAAAATCTATCAGTCTATTTCATTTTTTCCCCGCAGCAGGGGCAATAGTTGAAATTGGGGCGATTGAAAGAGCCGCAGTCGGGGCATATTGTACCATTGCGGCAGTCGGAAATCTCGAAGCCCATCGATTGAATGAGACGCAATGTGTTCATTGCCATAATGCGGTCGTAATTTTTTTCGCCGTCGGGGAGTCGGAAGTATTCTACAAGGTCGGGATGAGTCTTTTTCGTATCGTCGCGTCGCTGACCGTAATGCCAGCCTTCGTCAAGGCGAGCGCGTGCCCACACGTCGTGGGCATTTTCGGCAATGGCTTCGATGAGGTCTTCAAGCTCAGTGGGAAGTGGTATGTCGGCAACGTCGATGGGATGCGGGTCGTAGACGCTATTAAGTGGTGCCGTGACTATATAGTTGTGGGAAGCCGCCCATGCTATGTTGAATGTATCGATGTTGATGTCCGTGCAGGTCGTATCTTGGGAGTCGAAATCACGGTAGCTGACTATGTTACCCTCAATGTCGTGAATGATGATGGCGTGGTAGGCAGGAGCGGCAGCATTGACGATGCCATAGATGATGTTGCGGTCAACGACTGCAATCACATCATCGTGGGCGCGTAGAGCATTGGTTATGTCGGCAATGGTAGCATCGTATTTGCGTACTACGTTGATGCCTTGCGACTCAATGATGCGGCCTACGTTATGGAGCGGGGTGCCGGCCGTGCGGAGCCAGTTGTTGAGTTTCGCAACTTGTAGAAGGGACGAAGAGTCAACGCTGATGTTTCGCCGCTTGAGGATGGCAAGTTCGCAGTCCCAGCTGCATGTATTGGTGTCGTTGGCAGCGGCGAGACGAGAGATAGGAATAAATCGTGGCCGAAGCGCCGTCATTTCAGTCTCCGGTGCCGCTTCGGTGAGTAACTGAAGCGTCTCAGCGAGCTCGTCATCCTCAGCTATGGCGGAGAGTATTAGCTCGATTTCGGTCTTTGATGCAGTGCCGTCGAGGTATCGGGCTATCATCTCGTCTGATATGTTAAAGTTGCGTTTCATTTGCGTGATGTTTTGAGCGCTATGTCGGTAAGAGCGGCTATGGCGCGGCGTTTGATATTGTATAAATTGTCGATAGTGATACCCATTTCCGAAGCGAGAGTGGCGGGAGGCGTTTCGTCAAGAATGAGCCTGCGTATTACCATGGCATATCGCTGATTGTTGATGGCATCGATGAGGGCGTTGATGTCGATGCGGGAGTCGGAGGCATTGGATGGGTCGTCGGATGGGTCATTGTTGGGCGGCATCTCCGGGTCGGTGGATATTTCCTCCACGATGTTTTTGCGGTATCGTAGGAAGTAGCGAGTGGCAACAACTTTGAGCCAAGTGATAAACGAGCACTGGAAACCGAACATACGCAACTTGGCGCAGTCATTGTCGATGAGATAAGCGTAGAGCTCATTGACAATCTCGTCGTAGTCGGGCGCAGCATCAAAGATGCGTCGCATAATGGCGGTGAGTAGCGGACGGGCTGTTACGAAAAACAGTTGCCGGGTTATACGATTGTCGCGGTTTATAAGTCCGTCGATAATTTCATGGTCGGTCATCGCAGATGGTATTATAACCGCAATATAGCCATTATCGGTGAGTTGTGCAAAAAAAAAAGACAATTATTGATGGCCTTGCAGATTTCAGAGGCGCCATTCAGTGAAATTACCTTGTCGGTCAATATCACCTAACTTCCCTTTTAATCGTGCTGCTGCCAATCCTTTTTTATCAAATTCGTCGGCATAATCATATCTGAACGAGATAACTACATTATCCGCTTTGTCGATGAACCCCCATTTTTCATCGGACTCAACATTGGCCCATCCTTCATTGAAACGACCGGCATCATCATATTTGAACGGTATAATAACATTATCATTTTTGTCGATGAACCCCCACTTCCCGTTGAATTTGACTGCGGCCACTCCTTCATTAAAACTACGGGCATCATCATATCTGAACGGGATAACTATATTGTCAGCTTTGTCGATGAACCCCCACTTCCCATCGGATTTGACTGCGGCCAAACCTTCATTAAAATGACCGGCACAATCATATTTGAACGGAATCACTTCATCTCCTTTATCGTTGAGAAATCCATATTTACCATTGTATCGCACGGACGCCATTCCTTCGTGGAAATCAGGGAACAGGTCGAGGTCTTCTCCATGATTAACCTCGCGTATCAATTCACGTCCTGTTTTGTCAATAATAAATTCTTCATCGTTTAAACTCGCAAAATGCAATCCATTATTTGAACAGTCAGAAACATAGTCATACTTAACGGGTATCACTTCATGTCCTGCTTTGTCGATACATCCCCAGGCAATCCCAAGCGCCACGGTTGCCAACCCTTCGGAGAAGGCCCATGCCTCGTCATACACGAAGGGAATTATCAATTTACCGGTTTCATTTATGTAACCCCACTTGCCGTTGAGTTTCACCGCTATCATGCCTTCGCTCATATCGCAGACGTCATCGTATAGGATTTCATTGCCGTCGTTGTCAATATAGCCGTATATGCATTCGTATTTCATGTTCGTTGAGCCATTATTGCCGTTTGTTGTCCTTATATCATCTTTTTTGTCGTTTCCCATTGTGGTATATGTTTTGTCGTTTTATAAAAAGTTAATTTCTCACGGGTCGGACGGATAGGCCGTAGGCACCAGGGTAATAAGCTATACCTGATTTTGAGGCATCAAAGAGAAGATGAACAGCGTTGCAGTCTCGTCCACTTCCCATGGAACTCCAGTAGTTGCCGGAGATGCCAAATTCTTCTAAACATGGCGTGAAATCTTCGGCCGACTCGCAGCCATCAAACGGCGCCCACCATTTATATCCTGCGGCGGGGAGGAAGATGGAATTTCCGTTGACTTTGCTTGTCACGATGTAGCCGTGGCTACTTCCTTTGACAGTCCATCTCCACTCGCAGCGGTCGATAAGTTCCTGAAACTCTTCCTTTGACGGGAGACGCCAGGGGGCGCCCCAGTTGGCTCGGGCCATGTCGCGACCGCTCCCGGCAATTTCCACGCATGGATGGGTGTAAAGTTCGCTGTCAATAATTCCGGCTTTGGTTTCCCCGAAGGCGAAGTAATCGCCGAGTTCTTCGGGAAGGTATGCGCCGAGATTGCATGTGGCCCACTTTACCGAGAGGCCGAGGTCGACGTACTCGTGGTCCATGCCGTAACTGTAGTTTTCGGGGGTGTATTGTTTGTTCTTTGCCATAGGTTGTAAAGATAATAAAAAGTATTTAGAAAGCGGCGGCAATGTTGAAAATGATGTCGTAAAGTTTTTCGTCGAGGTTGGGTTTGTAGCCGACGATGGTCTGACGGATATCGTTGTCATTGCCGAGTGACATTATGACGGGGACTTCGTGCAAATCGTATTGAGCGAGATAATTGAACAAGGCTTTGCAGCCGCCGATGAAATAGAGTTTTGAGGTTTCCCAACGGTTGTCGATGAAACGTTGGATAATGCGTTGCTTTTCATCTTCGGAGTCGTAGCAGGCGATGAAGTAGTTAGGTGAGTGCCAGCAGATGTCGATTAGGGGCATTTCTTCGCCGATGTAGTCACGAACCTCGCGTTCGGTGTCGCGGATACAGTCCATGGCTTTGTGGCACCAGTGGCAGTTTTCCCAATAGAAGGTGACGATGCAGGGGGTACGGAGCGTGAGGGTGACTTTCTCTCCGGCGATGTTGGTGACGGTGACGGGTTCGAACAGACGTGCGCTGGCGTTCATACAGATTGATGCTATTATGAGCATCAAGATGGTGAAGATTGACTTTTTCATATCGGTTGTTTTTTAGTGTTTTATATAGGGACACAAAACCGTATATGAAATCTATCACTTGGAATGAAAAAATGTCAGTGGGGTAGGTGGAAGGTGATGTAGAGGGGGTAGTGGTCGGATGATTTGATGTTGCCGCGCCGGTAGCGCAGGGGTGCGATATTGCCTTTGTAGAGCACGTGGTCGATGTTGAAGAGGAAGCGGTCGCTATGGTAGGTGATGACGGGCCCGGTGGCTATGTCGTGGTGCACGGAGCGCATGTCGTCGCCGCAGATGGTGCGCATGGCGTAGCACCCGGCGATGTCGTTGAAGTCGCCCGAGATGACGATGTTGTTGTATCCTAACGAGTCGATTTGGTGGCGAAGCATCTGGGCTTGGAGGGCACGCAGGCGGAATGCTCCGGCGAGCTTGCGGTAGAGGGCGATGCCGGCACCTTTCATGTCGCGGCTTACGTCGCCTTCGGTGAACTGGTGGTAGACAATCTTGTCGTCCTCGTTGAGGCCGAAAGACTGGAGGTGGAGGCTGACTATGAGGATAGTGTCGTTGCCTATGACCGTTTCGGCGGCTTGCCATCCGGAGTATGGCGATTCGGGTTGTGGCAGGTCGATGGCTTTGAGCGGGTATTTGGATAGGATTGACACCATCTTTTCCTCTTTGGAGATGAAGTAGGGGTAGATGTCGTTGATGGAGTCGACTTGCGCGTCGTAGAGGCTACGGCGAGGCATGTCGACAATCATGCCTACTTCTTGGAGGCAAATGATGTCGGCCCCGGAGTGGATTATGGCCGATGCGGTGCGGTTGGTGTCGTCGGGGTAGCATTCTTCGGCGTCGACAAAACCATAGGTGTTGTAGCTCATCAGCCTTAGGATAGTGTCGTCGGCATCGGCATCTTTGGCTGAGAGATTGACGGGAAACCAATCGTTGATAGCCGGGATGGAGCATAGTAGCGCTATCCATTGCGCTATGGCCACCTTCTTGTTGATGAAGAGGTTGACGAGGCCGAGAGCCACGTTGGCGATGATGAGTATGGGGAAAGTCATGGCAAAGAGGGCCGGCCACGACGACTTGTCGGGGTTGAGGGCTCCGCTATTGGCCGAGATGATAGTGGCGACGGCTACGGCGATGGTCATGGCGAGCCACAGCCATCGCAGTGGTGTGACTAAGCGAGATAGTAGGGAGCGTTGCTGAGATGCCATCGGTGGTAACAATTTGGAAATGAAACAGGGAATAGGGAATAGGAAACAAGGGCGAGCTATTTTATGCGGCGGCTGATGTCGAAGAGCTGGCGCCGTTCGTCGGGCGATAGGGCAGTGTAGCCCGAGTGCTTGATTTTGTCGAGAATGGCGTCGAGGTTGCGGCGGTCGTCGTCGGCCGACGCGGCTGGTGCTGCGGAGCCGGATGTCGCCTTTTTGCGGAATTTGAAACGGGCTTTGCGCGGAGCGTTGTTGCCATGGCCGAAAGCGCGGCGTAGCAACCGGGCTATGGCGTCGTATATCCGCCGTGCCGGACGGGTGATGTCGACGCCGTGGTTGTAGAGGAACCCGAACAGGCAGCCCATGACGATGCCGCCGAAGTGGGCTATATGGGCGCCGGCATTGTCGCCAACCAAACCGAGGGCGAAGAGGATGACAGCGGCAATGGCTATCCATTTGAGTTTCACGCTGCCTAAAAGCAGGAGGTTGACGCGGAAGTCGGGCATCAGCATGGCAGTGGCTATGACAATCGCGATGACCGAAGCCGAAGCGCCGAGAAGCCAGCCGCCCACCGTGGCAAACGACAGTGCGCCAACGATATAGAAGATGGCTCCAGCTATGCCGCCGTATATGTAAAGCCATACGAGTTGGCTGGGGGAGCACCGCCACAGCAACAGTTTGCCGAAGCAGTAGAGGGTGATCAGGTTGAAGAGGATGTGGAACGGCGCGTAGTGGGTGGCCATGTATGAGAGCAACGTCCAGGGGCGATAGGCAAGCGATTGCATATCGGAGGGGAGCGCCAATTGGTCGACCACGGTGTTGATGTCCCAACCGCCTATGATGGCTATGATGCCGAGAAGGCGGAGGAGCAGGAATATGGCGACGTTGACTATCACCAAGATGGAGAGAGCCGAGAGCGACTTGAGCCGGTAGCGCAGGTTAGTAAATGCTGCCATTGTTGAATAAGCCTTTCTTTTTCCAATAGAGAAGGATGAAGAATCCGATGAGCATGCCGCCGAGATGGGCCATGTGGGCCACATCGTCGCCGGGGTTGTTGTTGAAGCTCTGAAGAAGTTCGAGTACGCCGTAGCCTATCACTACCCAACGTGCTTGTATGGGTACGGGGATGAAGAACAGGTAGAGCGGCGCTTTCGGGAACATGTAGCCGAACGCGAGGAGGATGCCGAAGACGGCGCCCGAAGCACCGATGACTTCGGTGTTGATGAGTCTCCACACGCGGAATACGTCGTTGTCTGGGAGGAACGGCACCTTTTCGGCTGGCACGTCGAGGTTGACGATCTGGTCGAGCGTGACACCGAAGGGGAGGTCACCGGCGTGGATCATGAAGGCGAAGACGCCGAGCTGGATGATGGCGGCGCCGATGCCGCATGATATGTAGTAGAAAAGGAAGCGGCGCGACCCTACGGCACGTTCGATGATGTTGCCGAACATGAAGAGCGCAAACATGTTGAAGAAGAGGTGGAAGAATTGCTCTTGCACGAACATGTAAGTGACGATTTGCGCCGGGTTGAAGTCGTCGGACAGCGGATAGTGCAGGGCGCATATGTCCATGAACGTCGTCTTGGCAGAGTCGGGGAAAAATTGAAGCGCCAGCCATATGATGACGTTGACAATCAGCAGGTTCTTAGTGACGGGAGGGAGGTAGCGAAAGGAAGTGCCTAAGTTCATTGCGAAATGGTTATAGTTGTATGAAAAAAGCCTGCATAGTCCATCGCAAGGCTTGATTAGTTGCCCAAAGCCGGTATGGTAGGAAAAACCGGCAATCTTGGGTCAGGCGCACAAATTTAACAAATTTACCTGAGATAAGTTTTACATTTAAGCATTTTTGTGATAATGGCTGTGCTCCTGGTTGTAATGGCTTTCGCGGTTTATTGCGTGAAAATAAGGGGCCGGATGAGCCAATGGGCCGTGGAATACGTGCATGAAAGCTATATGAATGGGCGAGTCGGTAGTGGGGGCGCGATTGGTATGGGCTTAGGGATAGGGCATTATAGGAAATCAGATGAAAAAAAGAGGAATAAGAGAAAAAACCAAAAAAATCGTGGGGAAAAGATAAAAAAAACGTGCAAAAGTGTTGATAATTCAAAATTTAACTTTATATTTGCGAAAAATAATACCATAAACTCAATAAAAAACAACGCATTATGAACAAAACAGAGTTAATCGGCGCTATTGCCGCAAAGGCTAACCTAACTAAAGTTGATGCTAAAAACGCACTTGATGCTGCTCTCGAAGCTATTGCTGGAGCACTTGCCGCCAACGACAAAGTAGCTATTCTCGGTTTCGGTACTTTCGCAGTACAGGAAAAGGGCGCACGCACAGGTATCAACCCTCGTACGAAAGAAAAAATTGAGATTCCCGCACGCAAGGCTATCAAATTCAAAGCCGGTGCCGACCTCGATGCAAAGGTAAAATAAGGAACTCCAATTATTGGTAACACAGCAACTGTAGACATAACACGGCTACAGTGTGATTCACTTTTTGAATGAAAGAGCTTTTGACGCAATCAAGCTCTTTCGTTCTGTTTTTGGCGCATTGCCCATCGTGGACGTCGTGATGCGCTGCCGTTGCACACAATGGCTTTGAATATGCTCCAACCATATTGTGTAGTGGGAGCGTTATCTCGCACTTCGCCACATAATACTCGACATCGAGGCATCTCTTGCCGAGGAGTTTTTCTCACCCGAACTGATGGTGCGGTTGAGAAACGACGTGCTGCGGAAGACGCACACGGCAGACCTTGCCCGCGTCATCAACGCCATCCGAGGGCAAGTCGTTGATTTGCTCAATGGCGGCTCAATCAGAATGAGAGATATGATAGACGTGGTAAACCACATTCGATGCAATCCCGACTTGTTCCCGGAGTGGCACGCATCGGAAACGGCGAAGTTGTTTGCACCGCCTATCTTCAAAAACAAAAAGGAAGCTAAAGGCTACTTCTTTTGATGAACATTTGGCGGTAGTCGAGTGCCTATATCTTCTTTCAGCATTGCGTCTGCTATAATTAAAACGAGAGTTATGACACGGAGCACTGATTTTATTTCACAAAGTTAGAAGCGGCGTTCACTAAGTCAAGGACAAGCACGTTGGCTGCCATTCTCATTCTTCCGATGCGCAGACCAATCCTTGACAGCCGCTCCCTATGCCGCTTCTTTTGGTTTGTTCGTAAAATCGAACGTGCTTCGGCACATAACTCTTTAAATTCGTTTTAATTATGATTACAGCAGACTTTTTAATGAAAGAAGAAACTATCGTTACTATCGGCGACTACTCGCTCAAATGCCCGGAGGGCAAAAGAAGTTTTTACGCCTTCGTCACTTTTGATGATTTTTCAACGGTGCATTGGACCAACATCATCGCCTCAAACCGCTCTTGCGCACTCAAACAAATCTTGGAACGCTTCGCTGATTGCTCCGAATTCATTCATTCAATCTCTCTACACGAATCGGAAGATTGAGCCGCTCATCGACAACAAAGGCTCCCACATCGGGAGTCTTTTGCTATTGTCAATAAGATTGTTTCCATCGAAGACCGCAGTCAATACATCCAAATTCTCCATTGTCTGTCGGTCCTATATTATAGCTTCCGCACACAGGGCAACATACAGGTGGAATCACTGTACTTCCGTAACTCTTATTTTCGGATTTTAACTGCTTTCGCTGGTCTACAGCAGTTGTATAATGGTGGCAGATATATCCAACAATCAATAATGCTACTGTTATCAAGATACAAGAAATTGTACCATTCAACTGAAAAACGCATATTGTCAGAAAACTGGATAGGAATAATGTTGCTGCAATAACTGCGAAAATAATTAGACACCCATATTTCTGATATAAACGATATATCGGCGAAACTCCGTCAGATTTTTCTTTTGGTGTTTTAATTTCATGTTTGCTACTCGCTTCTCCACCTCCAAGCATTATCCGTATAACGGCTAAATCATTCAGACGATCTCGTACAAGACGTTTGCGTCTATCATGCTTTAAGTCAGAATATGAAATTTCAACTAATCGGATTCCATTCTTTGGCAAAATATCTCTCCGCCTCTGGTCGTAGATACGGCGTTGTTCGGCTCTACTCACTCCGCTTACTGTAGTTTTCTTATCGAAAAAATCTACAGACTCAGTATGTTGTCGTTCCCGATATTCAACGACAAGATTAAGTTCAGGATAATAGGCATCGACAGGAAGTTTCCTACCAGGCGTTCCATCGCCTCGCAGAAAATCAAATGTATGCTGTCTTGATGCTGTCAAACCAAGAACTTCATCGCATAAATCGATGACATAAAATTCATCGCTGTCTTTACGTTGTGCCATAACTACTGCAAAGTTACTGAATTAATGGGATATGGACAAATGTCAAGTTCACAAATGGCTGTCTTTTCTAAGGTCTGCCGTGTGCTTTACCTTTGCGGAAAAAAGATATTATGGCAACAATTTCGATAAATCTAAATGTGCCGCAAGGGTGGCACGAACTCGACGACGCACAACTGCGTTACGTCTATTCGCTTATCGCCAAGGAGTTTGCCGCTGACGAGATTAAGACGCTCGCTCTGCTTCACTTCAGCGGCTGTAAGGTTATCGCTCGCCACGACAAGAACTCTTTCCTGCTGAAGCACGGAAAGGATGTGTTTCAAACTTCAGGTACGCAACTCGCCGAGGTGATACCCTCACTCGGCTGGCTCGATGCGATACCGGCATCGCCTGTCCGCCTAAGTAAACTCCGCAACCACGAGGGCGTGGACGCTGAGTTTCAAGGCGTTCCGTTTGAAACATATATCGTGGTGGAAAACCTTTATCAAGGTTTCCTCTCCACTCAAAAAGATGCTTTGCTCGACGACCTCGCACACGTTCTTTATCCCGGTTGTTCGGCGACACTCACACCCGAAGAACGTATCAGCATCTTTTACTGGGTGGCTTCGCTCAAAGATATGTTTGCCCGACGTTTTCCGGATTTCTTTCAGCCGGCTACCGCCATCGCTGAAAACCTGCTCGGCAGTTCACCGAACATCGGCAAACATCTACAAGAGTCGATGGACGCTCAAATTCGTGCCCTCACTAAAGGTGACATCACCAAGGAAAAGGAGATTCTTTCGTTCGATACTTGGCGTGCTTTAACGGAGTTA
>JAQXRH010000057.1 GCA_029218425.1 Bacteroidales bacterium
CCTCGTAAACTGTCCTTCAAAGAGCGCCGCGAACTGGAATCGCTTTCCGCCGAAATCGAATCACTCGAAGAGGAAAAACTCCAGATTGAGCTTATCTTCTCCGGCCAAGCTCAAGGCGACATCAATGCAGCCTCCCGACGCTACGACGAAGTGAAAAAACTCATCGACGAGAAAGAACTCCGCTGGCTCGAACTCTCTGAATTAGAATAACTCATTATTTACCTTTGTGATTATTATGAAAAGAATATTTGTGGCGATAATGATGTGCATCCTATGCTCCACGGCTGTGTCGGCCCAAGACATTCGTGATGCCGAACGCTATCAGCGCGAAGTCGAATACTACCAACGTCAAGCTGAATCTTACCAACGCGATGCCGAATACTACCTCCGTGAAGCTAAACGCAAGGAAAGCGATGCGGCTTACTATCTCCGAAATAATAATTTCGACCGCGCACGCGACTATTATCGCAGCGCCGCCAATGCCATGGACTACTATCAGGACAAAATGAATGCCGCATCACGCGCCGCCTCTTATGCCGAAGACTATCTCAAACGCGCCGCCAACGCCCTGCGATAACCGCCTCATCGACAACTCCATCATCGTCAACCCCCAGGCGATACCGATTTACACCGACCATCCGCATTGCCTTAATCACTGCTGTCCGATCAATCTTTTTGAAAAGCTTAAAAAAAGTTAGGCCTGATTCCTGAAGTTGGAACCAGGCCTAAATAAATTCGGGACTTCTCTTAAACCCTTATACTACAAATGCTTATTTGATAAGGTATTGCGAGGAGATTGATTGATATTCGTGTACACGGCGTATGGTGTCGGCAAACATACCGGCAATAGAAAGCACCGTCACTTTGCTGCAATCCTTGGTATACGGAATGGAGTTCGTGAATATCATTTCGGTAAGACCGCTGTCGTTGACACGTTGTGTGGCGGGATCACTCATGATGGCATGGGAAGCAAGCGCACGTACCGACTTCGCCCCCTCTGCAAGCATCAAATCTGCCGCCTTAGTGATAGTGCCGGCCGTGTCGACCATGTCGTCTACAAGTATGACGTTTTTGTCCTTGACATCTCCAATTACCGTCATGTTGGCCACCACATTGGCTTTGGCGCGCTGCTTGTGGCATAGTACGAGGGGCACATTGAGATACTTGGCGTAGCTATTGGCTCGCTTGGCACCTCCAACATCGGGTGTGGCTATCACCATATCCTCAAGCTTGAGCGACTGTATGTAGGGAATGAACACCGACGAGCCGTATAGATGGTCGACGGGAACGTCAAAAAATCCCTGGATTTGGTCGGCATGCAAGTCCATGGTGATTACACGGTTCACTCCGGCTGCCATCAGAAGATTAGCTACGAGCTTGGCTGCTATCGACACACGGGGCTTGTCCTTGCGGTCCTGTCGAGCCCAACCGAAGTAGGGCATTACGGCAATCACCGACCGGGCTGACGCTCGTTTGGCGGCATCTATCATGAGCAATAGCTCCATCAAGTTGTCGCTGTTGGGAAACGTCGACTGCACCAAGAATACTTCATGGCCGCGAATTGACTCTTCAAACGATACTTCAAATTCACCGTCAGCAAAATGCTGAATGTTCATTTGTCCGGGTTCTACTCCAAGTTCTTTGCAAATTTCTTCGCACATGTAACGTGAATTTGTTCCCGAGAAAACTTTGAACGGGGGAAGGGTTGTTGTACACATTGGTTTTATTATTGAGATGAATGGTTTGTATTTCTTTCCTACTTTTCGTTTGTCGTCGATTTCGTCTTGCGCTTCTGCTGTCGTGACGACACTTTCTTATGCTCAATTTTCCATATCACGGCATTGTATGGCCCGCCGAGATACACCTTGAACGGACTGTCGGAGGAAAACGCTTTTTCCGTGGTGATGCCCGACAACAATTCTGTGGCTTGGACCACCCCCTGTGGCATATTGAGAAAATCAAATGCATGTTGTGGTATGTTGATTTCAACTTCTGCCGATTTATAGTCGAAACTTACGGCTATGAGCAACGTGACATCGCCGTAGCTCCTAAAAAATGCGTAATGGCGATGCGGATTGAAATGGGGATTGTTGTAGTTGGCATAGGTCACGTCGAAAAACCGTCCTGCTGATATTGCCTTCTCGTTGTTGCACAACCGCAGTATCTTCCTATAGTCGGCACGCAATTGCTTCTCTTCATCGGTAAGCATCCTGCCGTCGCATTTGCCGCGATTGCGCCACCGACGTATTGTCGACAACGACCAAAAATCAAATATCGTGGTGCGCCCATCCTGTCCGCTATATCCCTCGGCATCAAGAGCTTTCTCGCCCAATTCCTGACCCATATATAACATATACGGTCCAGTGGACATCATCGAGCTGACTATCATCGACGGAAATACGGCTCGCGCATTATTGGCATATTGCGGCGAAGCAAACCGTTGCTCATCGTGGTTCTCCTGGAAATTCAGCATCTTATCGGACATCCCTTCCACAGTTTGCCAACATGACGTAAGGTTGGCTGCCGAAACATTGCAGCACTGTATTCCTCGGAGTGTGTCGTAGAGATTCACCTTGTCGTAGAGGTAGTCAAAACCGCCTATGTTGATGAAATCGCGATACAGATGTATGTCGTAGATCTCAGCTATGAAGATAATGTCGGGGTAGCGCTCCTTGACATTGGGTATAGCCCACTTCCAGAACTCAAGCGGCACCATGTGCGCCATGTCGCATCTAAATCCGTCGACACCTCTCGATGCCCAATATCGCAATATATGTAGCATCTTCATCCACACCGGCGGTATGGGCTCGAAGTGCCGAGTATGATTGCCGTAATCTATGCCATAATTGAGCTTTACGGTTTCATACCAGTCATACTGATTGGGAAATGCACTGAAGCAGTCATTGCCCGATGCCTTAGCCGGAAATTCTACATATGCGTCGTCGCCTTCGCCCAAATCTATCGACGGCGAGAATTGCTGGCGGGTGATGTAATAGAAATCGTTCCCCGGCGAGAAAAACATCGTCGGGTCGTCGTTGGCTCCAAAATCTGAAATGCCAGCGGGCTTCGCATCTGAATAATACTGACGCCCCACATGGTTGGGCACGAAATCGATAATCACTTTCAGCCCCGTGTCGTGGGTGCGCTTTACCAATGCGTCAAATTCATCCAATCTGTGCGCAACATCTACCGCTATATCGGGATCAATGTCATAATAGTCGGTGATAGCGTAGGGCGAACCAGCTTTCCCTTTTACTACGTGCCGGTTTTGACGGGCAATCCCGTAAGCTGTATAGTCCACATCGTGGGCATGCTCTATGACGCCGGTATACCACACATGGGTCACCCCAAGGTCTTTTATCGCTCGTAATGTCGTGGCGTTGATGTCATTCATTTTGCCCGAACCGTTTTGCTCGATAGTGCCGTTGGGTATGCAGTCGGCATTATTATTGGCAAACAAGCGGGGTAGTAGCTGATATATGATTGGTTTGGTCTTCATTGAACATTTGAGTTTGTCGTGTATCGATCCAATTGCGGCCATGTCTTTAGCGCAATTTTTGTCGCGTTATATCCTGTGTTGAATACCTGCTTTATCTCTTTAAGGTTAAACACTCTGTATGATGCAATCTCTGTTGTCTCAACTGCAAGGTCGCAAAGCTTCATATCATCTTTGACGTTGGCACGGAGCATTAGCCGGTAGGTGCGCAACGCTACGTCTACAACCCTGTTCTTGTGCTTGTCGTCGGGTAGCGGGCTGCAATTGACGCCTATTAGGCAATCGCATTTGTCGCGCAATATCCACGATGGCATATTGCGTAACACACCGCCGTCGACGTATCTTACCCCTTCGATTTCTACCGGTCGGAATAGTATCGGTATGCTGCACGATGCCGCAACTGCCTCCACTATGTCTCCCTTGTCAAATACGGCCGCTCTGCCATTGTCGAGGTCGGTGGCGCCTATATACACCGGTATGGGCAATTCCTCGATTTTGGTATAGCTCCCCAATGCCTCTCGTATGAAACTTTTAAACCTGTCAATTTTGAAAAAGCCTCCGCCTTTCACTGTAAATTCACAGAAATCGTGAAATTTCGTATCAGTGAACATCTTCAACATCTCTTCAACCGAAACACCTGCCGAATATAGCACCGCTACTATCGCTCCAGCACTTACTCCGGCTATCGCTTCCGGCCTTATACCATTCTCTTGCAATGCTTTAAGCGCTCCGACATGGGCAAAGCCTTTTGCACCACCTCCGCTTAATGCTATGCCTATGTGATAAGGCTTTCTTCCGGTTGATGTCATCGCTCTCTGATATTTTTTGCAAATTTACGTTTTTATTTTAATATTTTCGGCCAATATTGGGCAAATTTACTCAATATTCATTACAAATATTTTCGTAACTTTGCACCCGTATCACGTCTCAGCGTGTTTTATATTCGTTTCTCTCTCCCGTAATTATTTTTTAATAAGTTTTTTACACAAGTATAATTTTTTTGCAATGGAAGAATTAGCCACGAAGTATAATCCTTCGGAAGTGGAGGATAAATGGTATGACTACTGGATGAAGCATGATTTGTTTCGCTCGGTGCCCGATCAACGAGAACCTTATACTATTGTCATACCCCCGCCCAACGTCACCGGTGTGCTCCACATGGGCCACATGCTCAACAATACTATACAGGACATCCTTACTCGTCGTGCACGCATGGAAGGAAAAAACGCTTTGTGGGTGCCCGGTACCGACCATGCCTCTATCGCCACTGAAGCTAAGGTTGTGGCTAAACTCGCTTCCGAAGGCATCAAGAAATCCGATCTCTCGCGCGAGGAATTCCTCAAGCACGCTTGGGCCTGGACCGAAAAACATGGCGGCATAATCCTTAAGCAGCTTCGCAAACTCGGCGCGTCTTGCGACTGGAGCCGTACGGCGTTTACGATGGACGAACTGCGTTCCAAAAGCGTCATTAAGGTATTCGTCGACCTCTTCAATAAAGGACTGATTTACCGCGGTGTGCGCATGGTCAACTGGGACCCCGCTGCTCAAACTGCATTGTCCGACGAAGAAGTCATCTACCAAGACGAGCACTCAAAGCTATTCTACCTGCGATATAAAGTCGTAGGCGAGGACAACAAATATATCATTGTCGCCACGACACGCCCAGAAACCATCCTCGGCGATACCGCCGTATGCGTAAACCCAAACGACGAGCGTTACACTTGGCTGAAAGGCAAACGTGTCATCGTCCCGTTGGTGGGACGTGAAGTACCTATCATAATGGACGAATATGTGGAAATGGATTTCGGTACTGGTTGCTTGAAAGTTACCCCGGCCCACGATGTCAACGACTACATGCTCGGCGAAAAATACAACCTCCCGTCCATCGACATTTTCAACGATAACGGCACCATTTCCGAAGCCGGCGGAATGTACATCGGCAAAGACCGCTTCGACGTGCGTAAGGAAATTATCGAAGACCTTAAGAAAGCCGACCTCGTTGAAAAAATCGAAGACTATGACAACAAAGTTGGCTACTCCGAACGCACCAAAGTCGTTATCGAACCGAAACTGTCGATGCAATGGTTCTTGAAGATGGATCGCCTTACTGTCCCGGCTCTCAACGCCGTGATGGATGACGACATCAAATTCTTCCCGCCCAAATTTAAAAATACATATCGCCATTGGATGACCGACACCAAGGACTGGTGTATCTCGCGTCAGCTTTGGTGGGGACACAACATCCCGGCATGGTATCTTCCCGAAGGCGGTTACGTCGTTGCCGAAAACGAGGAGGAGGCCCTGTCGCTCGCACGCGAAAAGACCGGCAATGCTTCGTTGCAGATTTCCGATCTGCGCCGCGATGAAGATTGCCTCGACACATGGTTTAGCTCCTGGTTGTGGCCCATTACGCTCTTCAATGGCATCTTGGACCCCGATAATGAGGAAATTAAATACTATTATCCCACCACCGACCTCGTCACCGGACCCGATATCATTTTCTTCTGGGTGGCTCGTATGATCATCGCCGGTTATGAGTATATCAACGATAAGCCGTTCAAAAATGTCTACTTTACCGGTATTGTCCGCGACAAAATCGGGCGTAAGATGTCGAAACAACTTGGCAACTCTCCCGACCCGCTCGACCTCATTGCCAACTATGGCGCCGACGGCGTGCGTATGGGCATGATGATGTCGGCGCCTGCAGGCAACGATATCATGTTTGATGACAAGCTCTGCGAGACCGGTCGCAATTTCTGCAACAAGATTTGGAACGCTTTCCGCCTTATCAAAGGATGGGAAGTAGCCGACGGCGATGCGCCCGAAAGCTCGCGCGCTGCTGCCGAGTGGTTCGACGCCAAATTGTCGGCTACCATCGACGAAGTCAACGACCTCTTTGGCAAATTCCGCCTGTCGGAAGCATTGATGGCTGTCTACAAACTATTCTGGGACGAATTCTCTTCGTGGTATCTGGAAATGATCAAACCTGCCTACGGCAGCCCAATCGACCGCGCCACATACAACACCACCCTCAACTTCTTCGACTCGCTGTTGCGCCTGCTTCATCCGTTCATGCCGTTTATCACCGAGGAATTGTGGCAACATCTCGCTCAGCGTGCCGACGGCGATTCGATTATGTATGCCCCTATGCCCAAGGCTAAGCCCTACGACGCAACTATCCTCTCGCGCATGGAGCTTACAAAGGAAGTCATCACCGGCGTACGTGGCGTTCGCGCTTCCAAAAATATCCCCCTTAAAGACTTGCTCGTACTCAACGTATTAGCACCTCACGCCGAAATGAACGACGACCTCGTCAAGAAGTTGTCCAACGTTGAAGCTATCAACTACAACGCTGGCAAAGATGCTTCGGCTGTAAGCTTCATGGTGGGCACCACCGAGTTCAACATTCCATTGTCGGGCAAAATTGACACTTCGGCCGAAATCGAACGCCTACGCAAAGAGGAAGCCTATCTTGAAGGCTTCTTGGCCAGCGTTATGAAGAAACTGTCCAACGAACGTTTCGTCAACAACGCTCCCGCAGCTGTCGTTGAAGGCGAAAGGAAAAAGCAAGCCGATGCCGAAAGCAAACTTGCCAACATCCGCGCCTCAATCGCCGCCTTGTCATAATCTTAGACGTTCATTCTTACAATCAGCACATAAAAAAGTGGGGGAGCTCTACCAAAAGAGTTCCTCCACCTTTTTATCCCTTTTCACTACAGAGCTTTAGCTGACAGCGTTCAGATTGGCGAATACCATGATGGTCCGACAGGGTCGGCTCCAATGCGACTTGGGACGGCTCATTGGCAACTTAGGCTAATGGTAACTTGGGCTATTGGCACTTGGGTTATTGATAACTTATAAGGCTTGATAACTCGGGATTTGTGCATATCACTGCCCAGGTGCGCAATTGGCATTTTATGCTGTCGGTTGCCTCATCATTGCATCCGGCAACTAAGTGCTTTTCCGACAAATTGACACCTGTGGTGTCGGCTATGACTATGTCATAAACACCAGCGTCGAGGTCGGATACCGCTGTAACTACATTGGTTATGCCGCTAATGAGCGGATGGAAGTGCGCTTTGGCCGCTATTTGCCTCACTTTGTCGTAATAATACCCGCCAAGAGTGTCGCCAACTGCCGTTACTCCTACTGGCGACATCTGCATTGCAATGCGCAACGTGTCGCTCGGCGCATCGGTTTGGCCACCTGAAGCCTTAGCTCCTTTCATGGCGGCATTGCGAGCCATGAGCATAACCGCAAGCACTGCTGTTATGAGCACGAGGTAGACTACGAGGTGACCCTTCTTGAGTTTAAGAGGCTCCATTGCGGTTGGGCGTTAGTCGGCAAAATCTATCGACAATCCAAGCTGGAAACGACGGGGATTGAGCGGATACCCTGGCATGGCAAACCAATTGTCTCCGCCAAACAGGCCTTGATTTAAATGGGAGAACATGACGTAGAAGCGGGTCTTGCTCAGCTTGAAGTTGATATACGCATTGACAAACGGGTGGTTGCCGCAATCGGCCTCGCGTTGGTTGTAGAAAGCCATTGTGGCCGGCTGATATGCCACGCTCTTGTATTTGGTATAATAGTCGCAATCTACTCCCAATTGCACATCGAGCACACGGGCTACTTTAAAATCGATGAACATATTGGAGTATACGGCAAGTTTGGGCAATGGTATTACGGCTTCGTCGGTAGATGTCTGGTAGGTAATCTTATTATGCCAATTTAAAATACCAAATCTGAAATCCTGCCTCAAAGATGCGCTGAACACCTGCACGCTCGAACCGCACTGCGTAGGCAATGCCTTGTCATTGAAATACACCAGATTCTGCGCGTTTTCCACCCCGGCGCTCACAGTCGTGGCGGTGCTCGGCAGGTTGATGCTTCCGCCGAAACGCACTTTGCGCGTCATGCCGAAATCGTTATCCCATGCAAAATGATTGCTTATATAGTGCTGCAAGAGATATGGCACACTGACATTGGTGAAGCTGCCATAGGCTGTCACATTTAGTGTATCGCCACAGAATGGTATGTGGGTGTAAATGTTGCCGTTGACCTCTACTTCGCCGATCGCTTCACCGAGTATGCCGATACGCCCTGTGGCATCGTAATTGAGTATCCGGCCCTGGCGGCGCGTCAATTGTGCCCCTACCCATGCGTAGTTTTCCCCTTGTGTAGTGGGCACTGTTGTCATCGGTAGTGGCGTGAGCGTCTCAGGTAAAGGCTGCTCGCGGTCTACGTTGTCTTCAGGGAGAGTGTAATGACGATATTCATGGGTGAGGAATACTGCCAATCCTGCCTGTGCATATTTGTGGAATCCCTCAAGCAGGCTCACTCCCAATGTGTTTTTTATGCTATAGTAGTAAGTCCTGTCGATGGTCTCTTTTTCGTTCAGATATGTGTTCTCCCAAAATTCCCGCGCATCAGCGGCATTCTCATTGCGGAACATGTGGCGTCCGTTCTTATAATCAAGCGTCCATATGAAGCTGGATACTGGCACATATTCCTGCTTTACGCTATCGCCGTCGGCCACCTCTTTGTAAAATCCCACTTTATAACGCGAGTTGAGCAATAGCTGTGTGCCCACAAGGCGGTTGTGGGCATCGCTCAATAGTGTCGGTATGGTCTTGTAGTCAACCGACGTGGATCCTCCCTGTATCTCTGCCGGATTGGTGATATAGCGCTCGTCGGTTATCCCACCGTTCTCCTTGTTGACGGAGTTGTAATGTTGTATAAAACCTTGGAATTCAAATCGGTCGCCTATGTATGAGCCCGACAACCCCCACGACAGATGCTTCGCTGCCTGATAGTTGAACGACCCTTTGGAATACAGGTAGTCGACCATCGCTCCTATCTGTGCACGCGCGTTTATGTTGCCTGAGAAATCGGCTCTCAGACGGTCTTGCGTCGTCTCCTTTCCGCCTCCGAAATTGTACGATGCCAAAGTCATCGGTATGCGTGTGTTGTAGAATCGTTGCGTCTCTATTGATGGCAACCATGCTCGCAGTGCATCGCGGAAAAAGAAATCGGATGCATCGGGCCGATCGAAATATATGAGGTCGTAACCCTCAGTGCCGAGGTTGCCAGTGGTGGCATACGCCATGCTTTGTGCCGATGGTATCGACCGCTGGGCATAGTCATAGTGGAGGGTGTCGACTGGCGCCTCAATGCGCTCGCCAAGGGGCGTGGCGATGCGCCATGCCGATGATTGTTGCGTTATTTCCGGGCCTTTCTTCTTTGCCTGCTCTTTGCTTTGAGCTGCGATTGAGGCTATGGAGATTATGCCGCTAAGTAATATGATGTATAGACGTTTCATTTCCTGTAGTCAGGGTCGGGGTAATGGATTATGCTGTTGCTGTTGCTGTTGTTGACATTGCCGATGCGGCTATTAAAATACTCTTGCTTTCGACGTAGTCTTGACACGCTTCAGCAAGTCGATTTTTATAATACCGTGTCCCGACATTGTCTTGTTCGACCATCTGTCCGATGATTGACAATGCATTGTCAAGATCTTCATTCTTGTCGGCGAGCGTCAGATATTCATTGATAAAGTGACATATGCCATTGATCAACGATTCGGGTAATTTATAGAAATGCTCCGTTTGGATAGATAACTTGACAGTCATAGCGTATAAATCATATCGGTATTTCAAATCGGGCTGGAAACTGTTGAACTTTTTGATCAGCTTTTTGATTACCGATACTCGTGCTTTCGACACTCTCCATTTCGATCTATTAAATTCCTTGTCGATTGCTTTAATATATTTCTCGCAAAGCGTTTTTGAGTCAGGATTTAGGTAAAATTTGAAATATTCTTTGACGTCAGGGCGAGTGGAATACATCTCAAGTATGATGTCAATAAGCTGCTCCTTAGAGTAGCCTGACAATTCTTTCTTTAATTGCGTTTTTGACATAAATTACCATCTGAAGTCATTCACAATACAAAATAACAAAAACTTACGCACATAAGCAAACGTGCCCCCGCCATTTTGGGATGAATGGCGGCACAAAAGTGTCACTCCTATCATTAAAGATGCCCTCAATATTGTGGATGGCTCTACCATAATAGCCCGCCAGTACCCATGATGCGACATCACTCTTGCTGGTTACGGCAACATTTAAGGCGGTAGGCCAAAAACATCTGATTTTGCCCCACCGCCCTAAGTATTGTTGGGCTATTGGCTATTCCTTGTTACCATACCGGCCGTTTTCATACCGGCCGTTATGGTTGATTACATATAGGCTAACAAAATCTTACTTACATGCCGGTCATTTCATTTTCATAATACGGTCGAAAGCATCGCCAAAATCTTTAAAGGTCGTGCCTTTCAGCAAGTCGCTCTCCGATTGGTACTGGCGGAACTTCGCTCCCATTTCAGCGACGTAGCGCTCTAACCATGTTAAGTCGTTTTCAAAAAAGCCGGGTGTGGGATGCCAAAGCACATCGTCACGTTTTGCCGTTGGTGTCAACCTTACGCCGTTGAAATAGTCGGCGGGGAAGCCTCGGTCTACTTTAGTGACAAAGAATCCTCGTTCTATTTCGGTAAACACATCGCTCCCAGCGGCAATCCACCCGTACTGCGGGTCAATGCGCTGCAGCATACCAAGTGTGAACGCCCCTGTTGCCTGGTCTATGTCAAGCATTTCCACGCGATAGGAAGATCCCGATAGGTTGGTGTCGGGGCAGTCAAAATATAGCATCAAGTTGACCATGGCCGATTCGATTGCGCTTACATCAGCCGTTTTCGCCCCCGATCCCAGCATACGCAAGTTGTTGATTTTCACTTCGCCGCCATCCAAAAGCATATACTGCTTTCCTCCGTTTTCCACTACGCCGCCCACTTTCATAGGCACGAAGAATGCATTTAGAGAAAATGTCGCAGCGTCTTTGTGTTCCGATGATGTGAGCGACTTCCCAACTATCTTTTCGTCGGGATTAATCATTATCGCCAAAAATCCTTGTGTATTGCTACCATATGGCGTCTCCAATGCCGATGTCTCTGATGTCTCCAAGTAGACTGGCACGGAGAAGGGGACTATAGAGCGGTCGCCATTTAGTTTCATATTTAAGTTTCCGGCATAGGAGCCTGTTCTAATCGGCGTAACATTGTCGTTTTTCAAAAAATAGACCGTTATGTCCATGTCTCCGCGAACCACAAATTTATTTGGCTTCGGCGTCTTCGCAAATCGATTGCTGCAGGCCACATGGGATATGCGCCAATCCTTGTTGGCTTTTGCTCCTACCGTTATAGTGTCGCCATACTTGAACTCGCCGTCGCCTACAACTTGTCCGCCTTCGTCGGGATGGGCTATTACCCGTACTTTATATTTTGTAGTTGTTACATTTTTAGGTCCTCGTGGTATGGTATCGACGGGTGGCAGGGGCTTCAATTCAGGTATGGAATCTCGTGGATCATTCACGATTGGTATGTCGATATATGGCCCACTGGCTGTTTCGTCGGCTGAAAATACTATTTCATACTCCCCCTGGCGGTTGATAAACCCTACATATTCATACTCCTTGCCCGTAGCTCCATCCTTGAAAATCGAAGCACACGGAGCGTATTCGTCGGGGGCAAAATCGCCGATTTGCTGTGGCCATGTGGGCCCAACTATTAGCATATCGCCTCGTGGGGTCACTACATTGCGCTTATCGATTGTGCCCACTCTGGCTTTGCCGAATTTTGGATTATTACAACCGATCAACACGTGTGCGCTTTGCAAATCAACGCCGTAGAGCGTGCGAATCACATTAAAATGCGTGTCAATTACTTGGATTGGGCCATCCATGCTTTCGCGCACAAATGCATAGCCGTCGGTAAATCCCGTGGCTTGATAGTAGCTTTTCTTTGCGTTACCGGCCAGGTCGTAGATGGTCGATTTTTTCACAAAATATCCGTCGGAGATGTCGCTGATTTCTTGCGCATATTGTAGCGTCGACGCAGTGCCCTCAAACTCGTAGACGGTAGCACCCTTTGTGTCGATAAACTTCAGCTTGTCGGCTTCGTCAATCACCAAGGCATAACCGTTCTTAAATTCACGCACTTCTTTCAGCGTGGGATTGATAGCCCACTTACCTTCGTCGGTAATGAAACCCCAACGGGTCACATAGCGAAATCGCGACGTCTCCGTGCGCACCTTCACGCGTCGTAGCCCGTCGCGCAGGTAGCCTACTTCCATTATCTCGCCCGGACCAAGCCCTTTCCACACTCGTTCGCCCTGGGTGTTTATGCAAAAATGTTCCACCGTCTTTACATTAAATCCTCCGGTCTCTACCGTGGCTATGCCGTCGTGAAACTGCGACACCGTCTTATAGCTCTCCGGCAACTCCCTGACCGAACCGTCGGAATACAGTATTGTGGCAAACTGAACTCCCTTTTCATTTTTCAAACTCTTGACAACTGCAGCGCCATTGTCAAACAACGGACGATTGTCCAGCTGCTCGTATCGGGCTTCAAACAAACGCTTGCCATCGATGGTCCAGAAACCGTAATACATGCCGTAGCCATACTCTCTATTGTATTCAGGCAAGGCGAAAATACCTTCACTCACAGGATTGTTCTCCAACGTGTTATATGCTACATCCTTACATAGGAAACGCGTCTTGGGGGTGAAATGGGGCATTACAATCCTGTCGCGTATCTCTTTGCCAGCCCCAGCATGCTCTCCGTTAATTGCCGTTTGAGCCGACGACTGATTGGACGATGCGTTATTGTCGGCCGTTTTATTCGACTTCGTATTGCCGTTTTCGACATTGAGCACTTTCTCCACTTTCTCAAGACTCTTGTTGACCTTTTCAAGACCCTTCGATAACTTGTTGAGAAACTGCGCATTGGTCGACGGCGATATGGCCAAAGCCGCTACTAATGCGCACAATGTCATTGCAGTAGTTTTGGTAATTCTCATATATTTTATTTTAGGTTATGACAAATTTGGATCATAATCGGTTGGCCAACATTCTCGATATATTCGCCGCGCTCCGATTAAGTTTCCCTCCACTCCATCTACAAAGATAATGAAAAATGTCTAATATGGGGAAAATCAAGCAGAAATATAGCAGTAAAGATAAAAATGAGGCTGTGTCAAAATTGGCGCAGCCTCTTTTTTGCAATATGTTGAAAAATATAAAACAAAGCCCTGACTTTCACAAGCCGGGGCTTTGTCATGTCAAAAAGTTTTTGTAACTTTATGACAAATAACAAATAAATGTAC
>JAQXRH010000058.1 GCA_029218425.1 Bacteroidales bacterium
ATAGAGCCCTTCGTGGATCCGTTGCTCCGCTCGTTGTGGCTCGGCACCAAAGTCCTCACTTACAATGCCGACCTCCCCGCCCTCGCTCACCAATTCATCGAGAAGGGTCAAGCTAAGGGCACTGAAGCTTACGACAAGTTCACCCAACTGGTGGCTGAAGTTGCGCCCAACTTCACAGGCAGCGAGAGCGACTTCTGCACCCAGTACCTCGACGCTTTCAACACCGGCATCCACTACTCGTTCATCGCCTCCGTGGCCGCCATGCTCATCTCCTTGATCATCTTTATGTTCTTCAAGAAAGGTCTGCCCGACCCGCCCAAGAAAGAAGCCGTTGCCGCAGTGAATTACACCGCTGAAGAGAAGCGCGCCATGGCCAAAGAAATCAAGCAACGTATGTACGCTCTGTTTGCCGTGCTCGGCATCGCCATCTTCTTCTGGTTCTCCTTCCACCAAAACGGCACCTCGCTGTCGCTGTTCGCTCGCGACTTCGTGAAGAGCGACGCCATCGCGCCCGAAATCTGGCAAGCCGTCAACCCCTTCTTCGTAATCATCCTCACCCCGGTTATTATGCTCATCTTCGGTGCTTTAAGCCGTCGCGGCAAGGAAATCTCCACCCCGCGCAAGATTGGCATCGGCATGGGTATCGCCGGCTTGGCTTACCTCTTCCTGATGGTCTACAGCTACATGATGGACTATCCTTCGGCCGACGCATTCACCAAGTTGGCTCCCGCCGTAGCAGAAGAACTCAAGAGCGGCTGGTGGATTATGTTCGTCATCTACTTCTTCCTGACCGTGGCCGAGCTGTTCATCTCGCCGTTAGGCCTGTCGTTCGTGTCGAAAGTAGCGCCCAAGAACATGCAAGGCTTGTGCCAAGGCCTGTGGCTCGGCGCCACCGCCGTGGGCAACCTCATGCTGTGGGTTGGCCCGCTGATGTACTCCGCATGGCCCATCTGGGAAGCCTGGGGCGTATTCCTCGCCGTCTGCCTCATCTCCATGGTGGTAATGTTCGGCATGGTTAAGTGGCTCGAACGCGTCACCGCATAACCCTGTGCCTCAATAATTTAAGCGAGTGGTGCGTCAAGGCGCGCCACTCGCTTGTTTCTGCAACCGCCGTGGCTTCGCTGAAGAGACCCCGAGGCAAGCCTCGAGGCTACAGAGCCGTGACAAAAAGGCTGGGGGAGCGCAGCTAAAGCTGCTACGCCGGAGACGACGAAATAAGTGAAGGCGCCGGCTGCCGCGGTGCCGACTACGACGGTTGCTTATGTCAGGGATTCGTCCAGCAAGAAATCGAGCAGGCCGACGTAGAAGATGCCGTCGTCGTCGTACCACGGGCGGAAGTCGTCCTTCACCACCACAATCTTGGCAAAGGATTGATTCAGAGCCTTGAGCGAGGCGGTTTCTTGGCGGCGCTTTTGCTCGTCGGGAATCATTAGTGCCGACTGGATGTATAGGCACTTATTGCCGCGGTTAGCCACGAAGTCCACCTCCAACGAGCGGCGCTGCCATTTGTTATTCTCGTCGACAATGCGCTGCGGCACCACGCCCACATCCACACGGAAGCCGCGGCGTAGCAACTCGTTGTAAATCACATTCTCCATGATGTGCGATTCTTCCTGTTGGCGCATGCCGATGATGGCATTGCGCACACCGATGTCGGTGAAGTAGTACTTGGCCACGCCGCCGATGTAGCGCTTGCCTTTGAGGTCGTAGCGCTCGGCTTTCTTGATAATGAACGCATCCTCGCAGTAGGAAAGATATTTGGCCAAGGTGGCCGGTCCGATGGCCACATTCTTGGCGCTCTTGAAGGTCTTGGACAGCTTTGTAGTATTGGTCAGACCGCCAATATTTGATGCCATGAATTTGAGTAGTTCGGCAAACTCCTCCTTGTTGCGCACGCGATGGCGTTCCACCAAGTCCACCAAATATACAGTGCTAAACAGGTCGCTGAGGTAGCCGAGTTTTTTGTCGTCATTGTCCAAGCTGAGCACGTGGGGCATGCCGCCGAAGACGCAGTAGTCGTTCCACGCCTTGAAGCCGGACAAGCCCGACCCTTGGCAAAACTCGCTGAACGACAGTGGGTAGACGCGAATCTCATCTCCGCGGCCACGGAATTCGGTGATGATATCCGACGAGAGGAATCGCGAATTGCTGCCCGTCACGTACACGTCCACATTATCTATATGTAGCAAGCTGTTGAGCACCCTCTCAAAGCCCGACACCAACTGCACCTCGTCGAGAAGCACATAGTACATGTCGGAATCCTTAAGTTGCTCTTTGATAAAGCGATAGAGCTTAATCGGGTCGAGCAGGTCAACGAACTCAAGGTCATCGAGCGCTATCTTCACGATGTGACTGTCGTCTACGCCGGAGGCAATCAGATGGCGGTAGAACAATTTGAACAACAGATACGACTTGCCGCAACGGCGCAAGCCGGTCACCACCTTAATCAAGCCGTTGTGCCTGCCGGCGATTAGTTGGTTCAGATAAAAGTCGCGCTGAATTTCCATGAAAAGAGTATTTTACGTTAAAAAAGTGGCAATATTGCCGGTTTTATGATGCAAAATTAGCGAAAAATCTCGATTTAGGCAAATTCTACGTTAAAAAAGTGGCAATATTGCCGATTTTTTAATGTAGAAATGCCGCGCGGGGCTTCGCTGAAGAGACCTCGAGGCTACAGAGCCGTGACAAAAAGGTAGGCGGGGGAGGGGGCCTGACGGCGGGAGGGCCATCCGGATCTCCCCGAGGCAGCCTCGGGGCTACTTGTGGCGGAGGGAGAGGCTGTGGTTTTTATTAATTTTTGGTAAAATTGCGGCGGTGTGGAATTTTTTTTGTAAATTTGCACGTTATGGAGCAAGAACTTGATTTTGAGCAGTCCGAAGCGCAGGTTTCGGATGCTAATTACAGCGAGGACGACATTCGAACCCTCGACTGGAAAGAACATATACGCCGCCGCCCGGGCATGTACATCGGCAAGCTGGGCGACGGCACCGGCAGCGACGACGGTATCTACGTGTTGCTGAAGGAGGTGCTGGATAATGCCGTGGACGAGTACATGATGGGATTCGGCCGCCAAATCACTGTGGATGTGGCCGACGGCATCGTCACCGTGCGCGACTATGGCCGCGGCGTACCCTTGGGCAGCGTGGTCGATGTGGCCTCGAAGATGAACACCGGCGGCAAGTACGATTCGAAAGCGTTCAAGAAGTCGGTGGGCCTTAACGGCGTGGGTATCAAGGCGGTAAACGCGCTGTCCACAGAGTTTGTGATTCGCGCCGTGCGCGATGGCCAGTACCGCGAGGCCCGCTTCTCGTGCGGCGAG
>JAQXRH010000059.1 GCA_029218425.1 Bacteroidales bacterium
AAAAGGCTGTCGTTATTTTTTTCTTTTAATTTTTTTTACTAAATAATCCACCAAAACGTAGATACCTACCACCGCAATTAATATTGCCAAACCGACTATCAGATGGTCGAATTTGTACCATGCGAATTTGCCGGCAATGGCTGATGGCAGGGAGTTGAATAAGGTGATCATATTTCCGATTCTTTAAGTTTCTCGGCGTTTTCAGCCACGATAAGGTGGTCGATACAGTCCTGAATGTCGCCGTCCATGAAACCCTGAAGGTTATATATAGTATAGTTTATGCGGTGGTCGGTGATACGTCCCTGGGGGTAGTTGTACGTGCGGATTTTGGCGGAACGGTCGCCGGTCGACACCATGGTCTTGCGCCGCGAGGCAATATCGTCGAGATATTTTTGGTGCTCTTTGTCGTAGATAAACGTACGCAGGCGCGACAGAGCGCGCTCCTTGTTTTTAGGTTGGTCGCGGGTCTCAGTACACTCGATGAGTATTTCCTCGGTGACACCGGTATTGGGATTGCGCCACATATAACGCAGGCGCACGCCCGACTCCACCTTGTTGACATTCTGGCCGCCGGCGCCGCCCGAACGGAACGTGTCCCACTTGATTTCGCCTTCGTTGATTTCCACGTCAAATTCTTCGGCTTCGGGGAGCACGGCAACGGTTGCCGCTGAAGTGTGCACACGGCCCTGCGTTTCGGTAGCCGGCACACGCTGCACACGGTGCACCCCGCTTTCATATTTCAAGGTGCCATACACCCCTTCGCCGCTCACAGCGAATACAATCTCCTTGAAGCCGCCGGCCGCGCCCTCGCTTACGCTTGAGATAGCTACCGACCAGCCCTTCGACTCGCAATATTTGGAATACATTTTGAAGAGGTCGCCGGCAAATATGGCGGCCTCGTCGCCGCCGGTACCGCCACGTATCTCAACGATGGCATTCTTGCCATCTTCGGGGTCGGCGGGGATAAGCAGCAGCTTTATCTCCTCCTCTACCTGCGGCACTGCAACTGTGGCCTCGTCGAGTTGCTCTTTGGCCATGGCTCTCATGTCGGAGTCACTTTCATTGGCAAGTATCTCCTTGGCCTCGTCGATGGCCGACAGCAGGCTGCGGTAGCGATGGGTGGTCTTTGTCAGGCGCTCGAGATCTTTGTATTCTTTTGTTAGCTTGACATAGCGTCGCATATCGGCTATCACCGACGGGTCGGTAATCAATGTCGACACTTCGGCAAATCTGGCATCGATGCCGTCAAGACGCGATAAAAGGGAATTATCTGACATAATTATGCTGTTGGATGGATTTCGGATGCGAAGTTACGAAAATTATTGAAATTAATTTGTATATTTGCGTATCATACTTATAATACATATTTCCATGAAAAGAATTAAAGCCTTGGCTGTCGGTCTGGCGGCCGGCGCATTTTCAATTTGCGGCGCACGCACCGCGCCTGATGCAATTACCAACATCGAACCGCCATATTGGTGGACCGGCATGGCCAATGACACCCTACAGATTATGCTTACGGGCAAAGATATCGCCAAAGCGGAATTTACCGTTGACTATTCAGGAGTGAATCTCGTTGAGCAACTGAGTCTTGACAGCCCCAACTACAAACTGCTGTATCTGACTATTGATCCAGGCACCAAGGCCGGCAAGATGCAGTTGCGATATACGCTTGACGGGAAAAAGGGCACATTGCCTTACGAATTGAGACAACGCGACCGCGCGGCCTCTGAATACAAAGGCTTTGATGCCGGCGATGTGCTTTATCTACTTATGCCTGACCGCTTTGCGAAGGGACTTGATGACAAAGATATCAATGCAAACCTAATGGACTACCCTATCGGAGCAGACCGCGGCAACCCCAATGCGCGGCACGGCGGCGACATGCGTGGCATCCGCAACCATCTTGACTATATCGACTCGCTCGGCGTGACAGCCATCTGGGTCTGCCCGGTGCTTGAGAACGATATGCCCGGGGGTAGCTATCACGGCTATGCCACAACTGACTATTATAACATTGATCCGCGTTTCGGCACAAACGAAGAATATTCACAGCTTATAAGCGAAGCCCACGAAAAGGGGTTAAAGGTGGTGATGGACATGATTTTCAATCACTCCGGGTCAAACCACCCGTGGATGAAAGATGCCCCGTCGAAAGACTGGTACAACCACCCCGAACGAGATGTGATGACAAACTTCCGCCTTACGACAGTACACGACCCATACGTAAGCGACTACGATCTCGATCATACGGTAAACGGCTGGTTCGTGCCACAGATGCCCGACCTCAACCAACGCAATCCGCACGTAATGAAATATCTGACACAAAATTCGATATGGTGGATTGAGTCGGCCAAAATCGACGGTATACGAATGGATACATATCCCTACGCAGACATGCGAGCCATGGCGGGCTGGGCTGCAGATGTGCTCCGTGAATACCCCGAGTTCAATATTGTCGGAGAGTGCTGGTATGGCAACGAGTCGGGAGGCGCTTTCTGGCAGGCCGGCAGCAAACTCAATGCGATTGACACACATCTGCCCAGTGTGATGGACTTTTATTTTGTGCAGGACGGACGCAAGGCCTTTTATGATGACACCGACCCCTGGCATGGACTGAATGATCTTTACGATCACCTTTCGCAGGATTTCATGTATCCGGAGCCTCAGCGCATACTGACCTTCCTTGACAACCACGATTCTGATCGTTTTCTACTTGAAA
>JAQXRH010000060.1 GCA_029218425.1 Bacteroidales bacterium
GGGCGACGATGGCCAACCGGCCATTGTCGCCCCACCCCGTGTCAGGTCATTCTATCTATGAGCCGAAGGTGA
Source organism: Bacteroidales bacterium (assembly GCA_029218425.1). Taxonomy (GTDB): domain Bacteria; phylum Bacteroidota; class Bacteroidia; order Bacteroidales; family Muribaculaceae; genus JAGBWK01. The sequence goes on from JAQXRH010000060.1 coordinate 73, forward strand.
TGTTAAAACCAATGTTGATATTGGCTGAAGCCTTACCCACGGGCAGATATTGCGGAGTGACGCTGAAGAACTGGTGGTCGCTGCCTACAAAGAAGTTGAACCCTTTGGGGTGGAAGTTTATCATCCAGCCGAACGACGAACCAAAGGTCGAAGCGCCATAGTTGACAGTGGCGTCGAACCATTTGGTGGGCTTGATATTGGCGTAGAGGCGCCCTTCGGTCCACGAGGCGCATCCAGCGAAATGCGACGAGAAGAGGAAACCGCCGGTGAGGTTGCGGTAGAACGGCATCTTGTATTCGGCGCCGAGATGGAGCGTGGCATTCAACATCTTGGAGTAGCTGCCGGTGCCGTTGTCCTCGCGGTGAAAATTGACCACGTCCTGCATGTCGTCCCAGAGGCGGTCGAATTGCTCGTCGAGTTTGCGTTCCTCGTAGCCGGGCTTGCTATCGTCGATTGCTATGTCGGTGAAACCGTCGAAGGTCCATGTCGTGGTGCCGGTGCGGCCGGTGACGGCGTTTTTCCAATTCATGAAGCCGAGGTCGTTGATGGCGGCCGAGAGCTGCAAGTCGGGGAGCAGGTCGTAGGTGGCGCCCAAGTCGACACCGAAACCGAGGCCCGCAAGACCGAACTTGTCGTAGTCGATGTCGCCCCACTCGATGAGGTCGGCCTCCGACGGGCTGCTTATCTCCTTACCCATCTCCTGTTTGGTGGGCACGATAAGACCCTTGCCTGCTGCCATTTGCATTTCGCCTTGCGCCGTTATCTGCCACTTGTCGTAGCCGAAAGCCACATCCATCTTATTGATATTGGCGTAGGCGCTACCCAAGCCGAGGAGCACTTTCACTTTGGCACCGATGTTGAGGCGGTCGTTAACCTTGTGGCTGTGGCCCAAGGCAATCTCGGCCACGGCCGATGCTTCCACCTTGATATCGTCCAGCTGGTAGCGGGTGTCGGGGCCGGTCTGACCCACTTTCATGAATTCGAACAGGCTCTTGGGCAGGTTGGCACCCACCTCGGTTTTTACGCCGATGGTGATGGTGTTGAACCCGCCGAAGCCCCTGAAGCCAGCCGACAGTATCGTCATGTCCACTCCGCCAGTGATGCGGTTGTTGTCGTTGAGCTTGTCAAGGAAGGTGGCGGCGTCGACGGTAGGGCTCATGAAGGTGGTGAGCTTATAAGGGCTGCCCGGGGCGGTCTTGTACAGGAAGGTGTTGACACCGACGTTCGACGACACGCCCACGCCGATGTTGCCCAGCGCCGGCAGCGAGATGTAGTTGCGTTCGCCGCTGAACGCCGCATTGAGTTCGTGGCGGAATGAATAGCCGTCGAGGAAGTAGGCTGAACGAGGCGCCTCTTGCGCCATCGCCGGCAATGCCGCCGTCATGGCCAGGCACATGCCGAGTTTCTTTATTGAAATCATAACTGTTGCACGCTTAATTGAGGTCGACGAGCACGCCTCCCTTGATGGTTATTCTAATATTTTCAAACTTAATCGACTGGTTTTCATTGAGGTTGACGCCCACGAAGTCGCGATTGGCGATGGCGTCGAAGAGCAGTTTGACGCCGTCAAGCCCGTCGAGGGTGGCGCCCTTCGATTGCAGGGTGATGCTGATTTGGGCCTGCGAAGGCTTGTCGACAGTCCCGGCGGGCACTTCGCCGTCGACAGTCACATCGACGTTGGCGAACTCGTCGCCGGCCACGTTCAAGGGCACAGCCGAGGGGGTCATGTCCAACGGTATGGTGTTGACGACGTCGGCGGTGACCACGGCGGTGTTGAAATCGTAGTCCGAGAGGTCCTCGTCCCATTCGTTTTCTATGTGGGTGTAGTGGAGCTGCATGGCGTCGCCAAAGGCGAGCGGGATGACGGCGTTGTAGTCGCAGTCGAAGGTGTAGGTGCTGCCCAGGACGAACTCAGCAGGCTGCGCCACGGCCTTCGACTTGGCATCATGGAAGCTGATGCGGTCGGGCACGGTGGCGAGCAGCGAACTCAAGTCGGGCACCACGACATTGTTGGCAGCCGAGGCGACAGGCTCGCGCGAGATGACGATGTCGGTGGTGGCATTGGCGTAAGCCACTATGGCGGCGGTGCCGTAGGAGGCGCCTATGCCCACTTCTTCGATGGCTTTGCCGTCGGCGTAGGAGGTGAGCATGCCTTCGAGCGTGATTGACAGCGGCGAGTTGTTGACAATGCTCAGGGTGATTTGCGGATTGCTCATGTCGAGATTGTTGGCCGGGTCGCTGAGGAAGTCGGGGATATCGTTGATGTCGAAGGTGGTCTCGGCGATATCGATTTTGGGGTCGACGATGCCGCGCACCTTGAGCAGGCGTGCGTCTGACACGTTGATATCGGTGACAACGGAGATGTTGGCACGCGCCCCAATCGGCAGGTCGGCAAGGTCGATGCTCACATTGCCGTAGGTCTCCACTTCGTTCTCTATCAAGAACTTACCTGGAGCATAAAGGCCCTGGCCTTGAGGCACTTTGGTGAGGTCGGCATGGGTGATGCGCACTTTGGCCACCAATTGGCGGGAGGCGGTGATGCCATAGCGCTGCTTGAACCGCAGTGTGTGGTAATCTACGTTCTCGAGGATAGCAGCCGTGGCGGCATCGCCGGGCTCTACGGTCCAGCAGGGGTCGAACACCACATCATAGCCCTTTTCGATATAAGCCGTACCGCTGAAATCAGGGGATGTATAGCCCACGGCGATGGTCAAATTCACGTCGACGTCGGCTGATGACAGCGATACCAAGTCGGTGGTGACGTTGTCGTCCGACAAACGCATGGTGTTCAATATCATTTGGGTAGTCTGGGATACCGATGTCGCGCCCGTTACGTTGTAGAACTCGGGCAACGCGGTGGTAGACTTGCTGCCGTTGATATGGCCGATGGATACCTCCTCGACATCGAAATACGACGGGGAGGAGCTGCCCTCTTGCAGCAGCACATAGTCGCCTTTGGCGAGCCCGTACATGCCGTCGACTTCGACAGCCTTGATGGAACTGCCCTCGTTGAGGTCGAGGATCTTGGATAGGAAAATTTGTTCGGTACTGCTGCCGGGCACGGTCAGATTGTCGCCTCCGAGGCTGATAGTCAAATCAATATCCTCCGAAAGGTCGTAATCATGATCAACACACCCAACAGCACCAACAGCCACAAGGGCTATCGAAAGCCCTTGCACAAGCTTCAGCCGTAACGGTCGTTTCATAACGATTGGTTTTTATATGTTAATATAAAGATTGGATAGATTTCTATGTTTCAGCGGTTTGCAAGAAATGAATGGAGAGTATAGGTGGGAGATAGTAGCAAGAGGAGAGAAAGCTAAGCTGGTCGCTGGATGGGAGAAAGATAAGTTGGCCGAGACAGCGAGCCGTGGAAAGAGGAGGCCTTTTATCTTGTTGTGATAATAATGATAATAATGGTAATAATGGTAATAATGTTAATAATGGTAATAATGTTAATAATGACGGACATGTAACCATCAACCATCAAATATGAGCTATTTGGCAATAATCGTCCTCTACAAACGCAAAATTAACATAACTCGCCAATATCGCAAAACTTTTTGCCCAAATTTGGGCAAAATTTCGCAGGAATTTCGCAGAATTTCGCAAGAAATTCGTGCCGCGGCCGTGCATTAACTACTACTGCCGCATCACCGCATCAGCATCGGCGGCGGATGAGGCGGATGAGGCGGTGGCGGAAGCTGCGGCATAGGCGACCTCTTCCGCCCCGCCAGCTTTATCGAGATTAATCGAGAGTCATCTGGATTAATCTGGATTAATCGGGTCAAAGCGGGATTAATCGGGGTCAATCCCGATAATTCCAATAAATCACGCTTTTTAACCCGGAGGCCCTCCATCGCTATCGCCCGACCACTGCGGGATTTACAGCCTCCCCGGGGTCTTCCGATGCCTCCCCGATGCCGCCAAGATGCCTTCCCGATGCATTTTCCAAGAAATGGCTCAAAAAAAATCGGCGCAATGCTTGCATAATAAAAAAAATTGCCGTAAATTTGCATCGCAAAACCGAAAAGGGGCGATAGAGTTTCTGGCGGTTGACGCAAAAAGCTTCAGTAGCTCAGTTGGTTAGAGCACCTGACTGTTAATCAGGGGGTCGTTGGTTCAAGCCCATCCTGAAGCGCAAAAAGAGAGATGCCGAATTTCGACATCTCTTTTTTTATGCATATCCCCATCCAAAATCGGCAGTGCTTGCCATCACATATCGCCGCGGGCAGCCATCAGATATCGGGCGGCAGCGATGCCGCGGGGTGTACGCGCCCGCCTTGCGCCGCTATTGCTCTTCGGGATGCTTGCGGTAGTATTCCTCCAGGATGTAGCGGATGTTGAAGTAGTAGCCTTCGGGCGACTTGTCGTCGGCGTTGTCGCTACGCAATTTGATATAGTCGTAGTGAGGGGCGACAAAGGAAGCCTCCTCGGCAAGGTTGTTCTTGAAATTCAATATGTTGTACTCGTGCTTGGGGTCGATGACAATCCAAGCGTTTTCCGCATCCGCACCGGTGCCGGTAGAGAGTATCGCCTCCAGAAGGTGGTTGAGGCGGAATTGCCATATCTTGGCACGGTTCACCTTGCCACGGTTTTGCAGCGCATAGATAAGGAAGTTGATTTGTTGAAGGTCGAAGGGGTCGTCGAGCAATGCCTGCTCGGCATAGTCGATGATGGTGTCCAGCTCCGCACGGGTGTGGTTTTTCTTGTAATACAGCTGTTCGATTTCGCTGTCGAAAGGCGAACGGCGATAGGGGTTGTAGTCCTCTTGGAACACGCTGCCGAGGTAGAGGTGGCGGTAGTCCTCAAGGTTCATCAGTGTATCGTTTTTCTCATAGGTGTCCATCAGCTTGGGGTAGTAATAACGGCTTGAGGGGTCGAGCACCTCTGCTTTGATTTTCTCCATGTCGGGTTTGACAGCGGTAGGCTTCACCGCCACCGTCTTACCGGCAGCCGAAGCACCCAAAGCAGTGATTACCACTATGATAGCTATGATAGCTTTACGAAGGTTGGTCATAATGCGGAATATAGGTTATATTGCATATTAGCCTGGCGTGCAGGCGGTTAAGAGTTGAAGAAGTTGCGATTTACATTGCGGCGGATGGCCATGATATTGACAGCGGTGACCAATGCCATAAGAGCTATGCCCACCACTATGGTGACGAAGCAACCGGTAGTGGCAAGGCCGAGCGAACCAAACAAGCCCTTCCACAAGAACGAGGCTACGACGGCCACGACAATGGCCGACAGGAGGATGGCGCCATTGAGCTTGGCGACCATGCGGATGTAGTAGCCGCCCACCTGGCGCGGGGTGTAGCCCAGCATGAGCAGGTCGTGGATTTTGTCCTTGTTCTTTTGCAGCAACAGGCTTATGCTGAGCATGAGTATGAAGAATGCCAATGCGCAGATTACCAGTCCGATGACTATCACCACTGCCGACACTATGGAGAGGAAATAGGCGGCGCGTCCTTGGTTGAGCTTCTCGCCCGACACCTCTATGCCGTTCTCATCGAAGTAGGTGGCTATGGCGGGGTTGCCGGGGTCGTTGGTCTCGACTATCAACCGCGACACGGTGGCCGGCTCCGTGGAGTCGCCAAACTCGGCATTGGCCCATTGCATGAAAGCCTCGGGCACGGCGATGGTGTTAAGGCGCGACGAGAAGCCCACGATTTTGCCGGTGCGGTATTCCCGTTTGCCATTCCCGCTTATCAATATGGTAAGTGGCACGGAACCAATAAGTTGCTCGCTCAATTGCGGCATACCGCGCGAGGCGGCGAAACCGAAGTTGTAGAGCGCCAGGTAGTCGCGCGATATGATGATGGGGATGATGGCCGACGTGTCGGCGGGGTCGAAGCTCCACCCCTCAGGGCGCACGTCGAAGAACTCGTCGGGTATCGACTCGAAAAAGAGGTGGGTCGACATGCCACGCCCGGCGAAGTCGACAGCGCCGTTGACATGGAAACGCGACGGGGTGAACACCCCGACATTCTTCACCCACGGCTTGGCGCGCAGCTCGGCGATATCGTCGTCGGTGAATGCCGACGCCTTGCCCTTGAAGATGTTGACATCGCTCACATGCTTGGATATTATCATGTAGTCGCGCGATATGAAACTGTCGTCGGCGCAGTTTTCGGCGGCTGTGGTGTCGCGATAGAATTGCAAGGCTGTCAGCAATATGGCAAGCCCCACGAAATTGGCTATGGCATAGCCTGCTATCTGGCCCACTGAGATGTTTTTGCGCAGCAGGCGGTTGACGGGATTACTCGGTTTCATAGGCGTAGCATTTTGAAATCGCTGATCGACAGATGGTTGCCCACTGATGTGGCAATGATTGAAGCGCCACGCTTACGGGCCTCGGCGGCTATCATCTGCGCCACTACCTCGTTGTTGCGCGCGTCGAGATGGCTCACTGGCTCGTCGAGGAGCAGGAAGTCGAAAGGCTGCACCAAGGCGCGTATGATGGCCACGCGCTGTTGCTGCCCTATCGAAAGGCGGCCCGCCTCCACGTCGGCGCGGTTGTCGATAGCCAATTGCTGGAACATAAGCCTTATGTCGGCCTCGCTGCTGTAGTCGGTAAGCCGGTTTTTCAGCAGCACGTTGTCGATGGCGGTGAGCTCGGGAAACAGGCTCAGCTGTTGCGGCAGATATGCCAAAGCCTCGCGCCGCAGTCGCGACCATTTCTCCGGAGTGTAGGTGCCCACGTCCTCGCCGTCGAAGAGTATCTTGCCGTCGTAGTCGCGACGATTGCCGTAAAGGTAGGCGCATAGCGACGATTTGCCGGTACCCGACTCGGCATACACCAAGTAGGACTGCGGTTTGGCTATGTCAAGGTGCTTGAGCCACACCTCCGAACCGGCGATACGCGACTCTTCCTTCTCTTCGCGGAACACCACCGGCAGCAACCTGTCGATTGTAATATACTCTATCACTGTCGTTTATAGTTTATGCCCCGGACTACCCGGAGCTGTGGTACTTTTGTAAGAGCAGGGCGGCCATAATCCTATGGCTCGCCCCGCTGATAGTATTTTCATTTGGGCCGCTTGTCCGGCCTATTGTCGGCAATCGGCTTAGTATTCGAGCTCGGGGATAGCTTCCTGATCCTCGTACACGGAGTCGTAGTCGTAGTCGAACTCGTACTCGGAGCCGCTGTCGTAAACCCTTTTGTCCAAGCTACTGAACATCGACATTAATTTTTCGATATTGGCGGGGTCGGTCAACGGCTCAATTATGGCCTGGAGGTAGTTGGCGTCGGTGCCGGTGAGCTCTATGTGCGACTTGATGGCATCATCCTCAAGCCATATCATACCTTCCGAACCGAAGTTCCAGCCAAGTTCAGCCAAAGTGGGGTTGACATCCGAACGGCTGTAGATAACGGCACGTTTGCCGGCAAACTTGTCGGCGAGCGCCGTGCAATCGCCTTCGCCGTTATAGTTGGTAATGGTGAAGTAACCGTTCTTGTTGCCGAAATACATGTCGAACAAGTCGGGCACAGCCACTTTGTGGAAACCGTCGGCTACAGCCTCGGGAGCTTCGCCCTGGCTCTGAAGCGTCGAGCAGACATATTCGCTAAAGCGATTAACCACATCGGCAGGATAGTGGGCGGTGAGCGCAAATTTCAAGTTGGTCAATACCATCTTGGAGAGTTCGTTTTCGCTCATAGTAAAGAATTGGCTGAGGTCGCAGTTGATGAGGGAGCTCATGTCAAAGCCTATCGCTGCCGGGCCGTCCAACTCGGCGAGGAATCCGAAACCCAGGGCCGCATCCGCTCCGTAGGGGTCGGACTTAAGCTCATTGTACTTTTGGGCGATCAAACCTTTGATTTCCTCGTCGGCTATGTTGCCGGTTGCTGCCACAACATTGGCATCGGCGGGGATGTTCTTGAGCACGTCGGTGTCGATGACATTCACGATTTTGCCAAATTCTTTGCGTTTGCCATCCTTATCCAGGATGTAGGCCTCGCCGTCGGCGGCATTGCCATTGAGCTTCACCGAGGCGCAAACGTAGCAATCAACTACGCTGGCGAGATCGGCGGCCAAACCAGCGGGGACGCCTTCTTTAAGAAGCTCTTCCTCAGCCTCTTTGGCAGTATGGCCATCGACAATGTTGGGCATCAAGGCCACGAAGGCCAAGGCATTGTCGGCGGCGATAACATCGGCGACACCTGCCAACGACGAAATATTGCCAGAGGCCGCATCTTCAATATATTTTTGGATGACGCTCAGTTTTTCAGCGACCCAAAGCATATCGTCATTAACGGCTATTACTCCGCCGTCTTCAATATCGTATACGGTGAACCCGTCTTTCTCTTTCTCGTTGCCTACTATCTCTTTGAGGTGCTTTTTCACCGTTTCGGCATCGCTAATGGTGGTGGCTAATGCCATGTCACGGCCACGATCGGAGGTGGTAAACAGCACTACGGCGTCGAGGTTGATCCCTTCGGTATATGTCAGGAAGTTGTTGACAGCCGAAAGCGCCGGGGCGCCCGCTTGAGTCTTTATGGCGTTGCTGATTTTCTCCGACAATACGATTTTACCATTGTCGACACTGCAACCCATATTCTCTACTACCTGCTTGGGGTTGAATTTCATCACAAAGCAAGCCGAAGCCGGCACGCTTTCTACCAATTTATCACCGCTGCCACTCTTACTGCAAGAAGTGAGCATACATGCGACCAATGCCACCGACATCAGTCCGCCAAGTGCCCGAAAGGCAAGTTTTTTCAATTTCATATACTATAATGTTGATAATTAATTAATTATTTACACAATTCACATTTGATAGCTTCCGTATCAGCCACTTTAATAGCCCGCATCAGCCACTTTGATAAGTAAACGCACCAATTGCCAATATGTTACACCATTCCGCAAAAAAATTTGGTGCATTATTATCACAAAGTTAGCATTTTTCGCAACACCGCAAGCCTTAGTCACTCATCTTTATATTTCTTTCACATTTATTCAAAGCAGTGAAAGGCCGTGGCAGTGTTATTAAAGTGCAAGCCATAGGCGCTATGCCAATGGCTCTAACATGCGATACCTACATATCATCAAGAGATAATGCGACATATCTGACATGCCACCCCTTGCGCTTTGCCACAATATTTGAGGCTTTACATTCAAGACCGTGAAGATCAATCCTATGGAGATTACGTTTTACCTCGCCTATCACTATCTCCCTGTCGGCCTCATTGACAGCAATTAAGTCGATTTCATTGCTACCATCACGTTCCCAATAGTTTGTGACGATGTTGTAAAGACCGGTTTCGCGATACATCTGTCGGAAATAACGCTCCAAAATCCAGCCCGAGAATGTTGAATAGTCATTCATCACCTTTTCACGCACATAATCGAGATTGCCAATTTCAACCGCACTGCGATACTTATAAACAAACCTGAACCAGAAATTAAGAAAGTTGTCCTTGATGCCATAGCGTACACCGCGACTGTTTTCCGGTGCAAGGTATGGCCGATAGCGATACACCAAGTCGTAGGTATTTTCCAATTTATCGAGATAGCCGCCGGCCTCTATTCCGGTGTACGACTTTATTTCTCCACGTTCATTGTATCCCCCGGCAATAGCCGACATTATCGAGAAATAATTTCCGTAATCCTTGCCGAATTCATCCGACAGCAGTTCTTTCCCCTCGTCAATAAAGTAGGAACCAAATGATAGCACTGACTCTATAATTTCATCACGGGTGAATGCGCCGGCTATGACCAGTTGCTCTACATATTTTGCGACACCACCCGTTATCATATACATAGCCAAGAGGTCGTCGGGGGCATAATCGGGATTGTTATCTCGCATGATCTCCCGCAATGTAGAAAGAGGGAACTCGCGAAGACGTATACGCGATGTGGCGCGACCATAAAGCGGTTCCTTTCGGTCATCAAAAATCTTTGTCATCATCGAATAAAGCGAACCGCAAACTATCAAATTAATTCCGGCTCCGTCCTTATTGCTATCCCATATATTCTGCATTTCACTGAAGAATGCCTCGTTGACATATTTAAAATTCTGGAACTCATCGAAAACAAGCGTGAAAGGCTTACGTGATGACACCTGCATAAGGGCCGAAAACAATCGCGCCATATCAGAAAATTCCCCGATATCCTCGCCAAGCACGTCGCGCACTGTCCCGGAAAGCTCATGGCATAAAAGAGCCTCACTTTTCCGCGCAACGAAAAAGTAAACCATCTTATACCCTTGGTAAGCGTGCTTTATTAGCGTAGTCTTGCCAATGCGACGACGCCCGGTTAACACTGTCATCTGTGCATGATTGTGCGATATTGCCTCTATACGCCGAAGCGTCTCCGTTTCAATCTCCCTGTCGTAGAATTTCATACTAATGCAACGGCTGTTACTGTAACCGCTGTTGCAAAAGTAATAAGAATAATTGGTAAGCGCAAACATTTCAGCCCTTAAATTTTAAATTGCAATGCTTTCCCTGCCCGAATTATGCTTAAATTGACAGTTTTTGCGAGAATTTAAAAGAAAAATGCTATCTTTGCCGAAAATTTTCATTCTCATGACACATATCTCTGAGCTTATACAATCGCTCTCCCCTTCTGCCACACTGGCAATGTCGCAAAAGAGCAACGAACTCAAGGCGCAAGGCGTCGATGTCATCAACCTGTCGGTGGGCGAACCCGATTTCAACACGCCCGACCACATCAAAGAGGCCGCAAAACGCGCCATCGACGACAATTTCACATTCTATACTCCCGTTCCGGGATATATGTCGCTTCGCAAAGCCGTGTCTCGCAAACTCAAGGTGGAGAACGGCGTTGACTTCGCCCCCGAGCAGATTGTAGTGTCAAACGGCGCAAAACAAGCGCTCTGCAACGTTATACTTGCCACCATCAACCCCGGCGACGAGGTGCTTATCCCCACCCCTGCTTGGGTATCCTACGTGGAAATGGTGAAACTCGCCCGCGGCACCAACGTGCTCGTGCCCACCACTCTGGAGGACAATTTCAAAATCACCCCTCAACGGTTGGAAGCCGCCATCACCGACCACACCCGCATGGTGCTGCTCTGCTCCCCTTCCAATCCTACCGGCTCGGTCTACTCGCGCGATGAGCTCCAAGCCCTTGTCAACGTCATAGCCAAGCACCCCGACATCATAGTGCTCTCCGACGAAATCTACGAGCACATCAACTTCACCGGCTCGTTCACCTCGTTGGCCTCTTTCCCCGAAATTGCCGACCGCGTAGTGGTAATCAACGGCGTTTCTAAGGCTTACGCCATGACCGGATGGCGCATCGGTTACTGCGCCGCCCCTCTCTGGCTCGCCAAGGCCGTCAACAAGCTGCAGAGCCAATACACCTCGGGCTGCTCCTCAATAGCCCAAAAGGCCGCCGAAGCAGCCTACGACGGCGACCAGCAATGCGTAGCCACCATGTGCGAAGCTTTCCGCCGCCGCCGCGACCTCGTGGTGGAATTGGCACGCCAAATCCCCGGTTTGGAATGTAACGAGCCGCAAGGCGCTTTCTACCTATTTCCCCGCGTAACCTCTTTCTTGGGAAAATCTGACGGCGAACGCACCATCAACACTTCGGGCGAACTTGCGCTCTACCTGCTCGACAAAGCCCACGTGGCTACCGTCGACGGCGCCGCCTTCTGTCTCGACGGCTACATCCGCCTGAGCTACGCCACATCCGACGACAACATTCGCGAAGCTATGCGACGCATCGGCGAAGCTCTCGCACGTCTTAAATAATCATAATATCACCTCCATTAATCCACTCAGATTTTTACCGAAATGGACTTCATACAGGAACTCACTTGGCGCGGCATGATCCACTCCGTGACACCCGGCGCCGACCAACAACTCAAAAAGGGGATGACTACGGCCTACCTCGGTATCGACCCGACTGCCGACTCCCTACACATCGGACACCTCGTTGGCGTAATGATGCTCAAGCACTTCCAGCGCGCCGGACACCGCCCCATCGCCTTGGTGGGCGGCGCTACGGGCATGATTGGCGACCCCTCCATGAAAAGCCAAGAACGCAAACTCATCGACGAGGATACGCTACGCCACAACCAAGAGGCCATCAAACGCCAACTCTCCAAATTCCTCGACTTCGACTCCGACGCCCCCAACGCTGCCGTTTTGGTCAACAACTACGACTGGATGAAAAACTTCTCATTCCTGGAATTCATCCGCGACATCGGCAAACATATCACCGTCAACTACATGATGGCTAAGGACTCAGTGAAAAAACGCCTCTCGGGCGAGTCGCGCGAAGGAATGTCGTTCACCGAATTTTCCTACCAGCTGCTTCAGGGCTACGACTTCCTCCACCTCTACAAAGAGATGGATTGCCGACTGCAATTGGGCGGCTCCGACCAGTGGGGCAACATGACCACCGGCACCGAGCTCATACGCCGCATCGTGGGCGCCGACGACGCTTTCGCCCTCACTTGCCCGCTTATCACCAAAGCCGACGGCGGCAAATTCGGCAAGACCGAAAGCGGTAACGTTTGGCTCGACCCGCGTTACACTTCCCCCTACAAGTTCTACCAATTCTGGCTCAACGTTTCCGACGCCGACGCCGAAAAATATATCAAGATTTTCACCGCCCTGCCTAAAGAGGAAATCGACGACCTCGTGGCCCAGCAAGCCGCCAGCCCCGAGCAACGGCCTCTGCAGAAACGCCTCGCCAAGGAAATCACCATTATGGTGCACAGCGAAGCCGACTACGAAGCCGCCGTTGAAGCTTCGCAGATACTCTTCTCCAACAAAGCCTCGGAAACGCTGCGCAAAATCGACGAGGACACCCTCTTGGCTGTCTTTGAAGGTGTGCCACAATTCGATATCGATGCCGCCGACCTCAACGGCGATGTAAAGATTGCCGACCTCCTCACCGACAAAGCCCCCGTGTTCCCCTCTAAGGCCGAGCTCCGCAAGCTCGCCCAGCAAGGCGGTTTTGCCATCAACAAGGAAAAAGTGGCCGACGTCTACGCTCCCTCTACCTCTGACCTGCTTCTCAACGGCAAATACATCCTCGTGCAAAAAGGCAAGAAAAACTACTTCCTCCTGCACGTTAAATAAACATCCGCCGTCATCCACCCCGACCTTCTACCCATGCCCAAATGGGCTACAACCTTTCATCTGCGACTGCTATAAATGTCGCCCAATCGCCACTCATAGCAGTCGCAGCTTTTTTCTTCGCGAAATCCTGCGGATAATACCTTATCCCTCTCTTCTCCTTCTCTCCGTTATATCATATTTACAACGTACACATAGTACCTTATATCATATTTACAACGCACATATAGCGGCACCACCGCTTTCATCTTTATTTATATAATACTTCTTTATAAGTGAAACTTTCAATCATTATCCCGGCCTACAACATTGTAGGCTATATCGAAAAATGCGTCAATTCATGCCTACAACAAGACATGGACCACGCTGACTACGAGATTATTATCGTCAACGACGGGTCGACCGACCGTTCCCGGCAAGTTGCGGAGGATTTGGCTTCCCGGCATGGCAACGTGCACGTAATCAATAAGGAGAACGGCGGGGTATCAACAGCCCGCAATGCGGGACTGGATGCCGCTAAAGGCGACTACATATGGATGATTGACGGTGATGACTACATCGAAGCCAACTGCCTGAAGCTATTAGTCGGCAGGGCATATCAAGACGTCCTCGACGTGCTATGCTTTAATAGTAAGTACGTGTATTCCGATGGCAGGCAATGCAACCAACACATGGTATGCAAAAACATAGGGCATATATATAGCGGACCCGATTTTACCTGTAATAGCGACATTGCATATTCGGCATACATTGCGCTTTATAGGAGAGCATTTCTCAACAGCAATAGCCTGCGATTTCTCCCGGGAATCCTGCACGAAGACCTTGAATTTACGCCACGGGCATTTTGCCTCGCCCGACGTATTGCTTACATCGACGAATACCCCTACTATTACGTTCAGCGCCAAGGCAGCATCACGAATAGTAAACGTCATGCACGCCGTTGTCGCGACTATCTCACTATAGCCGACTCATTGCATGCATTCACTACAGAACACTTCGACAAAGGTAGCGCGACCTACAACGCCATGATGAAGCATGCCTACTACTCCTTAACGGAATCGCTCAACTACTACACCTCCTTGGCAATGCCGATATCAGCCTTCAAGCAAAGCCGATGCTACCCGATGGACACTTCAATCACTACGGCTCGCGCCCGTACAAAGGCACGTATTGCCAACTTCTCAATCCACCTCTACATCATTCTGTCGCGTCTGCAAAACCTTTTCGACAAGCGATATTAGCAGATAATTATAATACCGACCAATCTCTCTTTGATTCTACCGGTTTTTTTAATCAATTCTTATCGCATTCCCCCCTTTATGAAACTTGAGGGACATTTTGAAATGAATAGGCCAATACCATTATTGATGACCGCCTCGGTTGACACCAAGGGTATGAAAGGGGCATGCTTTAGTCCCAAGGAGCGCTATCCCATGTACCTTGATGCCATGACATTCTATATATCGGCTGTTTACGACCAAATAGAGGGGGTAAAAATCGTCTTTGTCGAAAATTCGGGCTGGGACTTAACCTCTTTCCACGACGATTTGGCCCGACAATTTGGCTCGGAGATAGTAGATGAAAGAATTGAATTCATAGCTTTAGGCCCGCAATTATTCGACATCACCAAGGGAAAGGGATACAACGAACTTCTCCTCATCAACCATGCCATAGAGCGCTCGGCCACCATTAGGCAAGCAGGCGCATTTTTCAAAGTCACAGGCCGTTATCCGATTTTCAATATCGAACGGTTTCTCAAGGATGCGGCGAAGGTCTTTGACAAAGGTTACAACTTCTATTGCGACATCAAAAACCACAACCTGTATCAGCAATTAGGACTAAGCTGGCGTGGGCACAGCTTTGAAGCCCGGCTGTGGGGCAGTAAAGTAGATTTCTACAAAGAGAATATCAGCCAGCACTATACGCAATGTTACGACTACGACGAACGATTTGTTGAGGCTATCATTTACAAAGAATTATCGCTGATGACCGACAGTTTCCGCAATGCGAAAGCCAAAGGCATTTCGTTGCGTTTCCCACGCGAGCCTCGGTTCGGCGGTGTGGAGGGGAGCGTGATTGATGCGGTGTCATTCTCAAAAAACCAGCAATCGCTTAAAAGCAAGGCGAAAATCGGTGTCGGAAATTTCATCCGCATCTTCATGCCGTGGTTAAAATTCTAATAAGCTAATCTGCATCCTGAAATCTTTGCCACAATGGACAAAAAACTATCCGTCATCATACCGGCCTGCAATGCCGAAAAATATGTGGAACGATGCATAGAGAGCATCGTATCTCAAGGCGTTGACGATGCCGAGATACTGCTCGTCGACGATGGCTCTACCGACAATACCCTCCATGCATGCAACACCTTAGCCAAGAAATATCCCTGCATCAGAGTATTCCACAAAGCCAATGGCGGCGTCAGTTCTGCCCGAAACATGGGCATTGACAACGCCCACGGGGAATATCTGATGTTTGCCGACGCCGACGACTACCTACTGCCCGGGGCTCTGCCTAAGGCCATGGCTGTGGCAGAAGCCTTCCCCGATGCCGATTTCTGCGTCTTCGGCTTCGACCGCATTTCCAGAAGCGGAGATACCAGCCATAATGTATTTCCTATTCGCAAGTATTCACGTGCCGATTTCTTAGATTACATCCACGAATACGATTTTCAAAGAATAGGCTCTTCATGGGCTAAACTTTACAAAAGGGCACATATCGTGGCCCACGACCTTCGCTTCGACAGCACCATGATTTCAAGCGAGGATGTACACTTCAACATCAGCGTGTTGAAACATAGCAATTGCTTTGTCACATCCGACGTGCTGGTCTATTGCTATGAGGTCAACGGCCAAAGTGCCACTGCCAAATTCAACGGCGATGTCGTGATGCACGACAGCAGTATGCTCACCAATGCCTATCACGACATAATCAACTCCCTATCAGAATATTGCAAAGGCGATATCGCCTCTAAGATAATTGCCAATTTGCAACAGACCGTGTGCTTTCACATCTTATTTGAGGTATACAACCTATACCGAACGAAGAAATTCAAAGGCAAATACGCTTGGCTTAAACGGATGATAGGGTACATGGACGAGGTGACTCCGCAATGGCGTAGCTCGTTTCGCTCCGGCTTCCCCGGCATCGTCGTGCGGGCCTATTGCCTGCACCCCCGCTGCGCCGACATCCTCCTCCGCACCGTCTTCCTCATAAAAAAATAGACCCCATTGCCGGAGGGCACTGAAAAAGTGTTGACTTTTCAGGTTGCCCCCTCCGCAGGCTAAAATTAAGAACTCGCCAAGTCATCAACCGATGATTTGGCGAGTTTTATTATTTGGGTCTATTTAGTCCGTAAAATCGTTTTCCGCGCCCT
>JAQXRH010000061.1 GCA_029218425.1 Bacteroidales bacterium
GACCCTCTCATTTGCCGTCAACAACCTCTGCACATGGACCAAGTATCTTGGTGGCGACCCCGAGTTCGCTTTCGGCAACTCTCCCCTCTACATGGGTGTCGATGCCGGTATGGTGCCCCAGTCGCGCGAGTTCAACTTCGGCGTGAAAGTCAACCTCTAATCTTCCACACTGTTTCACCAATAATATTCAAATACGATAATGAAAACGTTCAAATATATAGCAATGATGGCAGTGTCGGCAATGATTGCCGGGTCGGTCAGCTCTTGCGAGGATATGCTTGATACCAAGTCGGACGACTATATCTTCGAGGACGACCTTCACATGAACACCGCCAACGACTCGCTTTACTCCGTGATGGGTATCCTCGCCCAGCAGCAGCGCCTCGCCGAGCGTTATGTGCTCTTTGGCGAGCTTCGCGGCGACCTCGTCGAAGTGCCCTCCACGGCCAACTATTCATTGCAGGAGATATCGCAATTCAACGTCAGCAGCGACAATGACTATCTGTCGCGCGCCGACTACTACAATGTGATCAACAACTGTAACTATGCCATAGCCCGCATGGACACCTCCATCGTGTTGCACAACAACAAGGTGATGATGTCGGACTATGTGGGCATACGCGCGGTGCGCGCCTGGACTCAGCTTCAGGTGGCGCTCAACTTCGGCGAGCTGACATGGTATACCGACCCTATCACCACCGTCGACGATGCTAACGCCAACTATCCCGTGCTCCCCTTCGACGCCGCTTTGGACCGCATTCTCGAGGATATCCAGCCCTACATAGGCATGGATGTGCCCGACTTCGGCAACATCGGCGACTACAACTCCACTCAGGCTTTCGTGCGTCCCACCCTCATAGCCGCCGATATATGCTTGTACAAGAACTATTACGACCTTGCAGCCCAGCTCTACTACAGCTATATCGACAACTACAACCGCTATATCACCACCGGCTATGCCAACCGCTGGGGCAACAATACGCGCACCGGGGTGTGGGGCAACAACAATACTGCCTACAAGAACGAGGTGATATCGCGCATACCGTTTGCCTCCGATGGCAAGGACTACCACCCCGACCTTATCAACATGACCTATTCGATGACGCCGCAGATGCTCCCCGCAAAGCATTTCGTGCAGGAGATGTCGGAGTCGCTCCACTTCTATGCCGATGGCGAAGGGTCGATATTGATTACAGGTAACTTCGAAGGCGACCTCCGCGGCATGGCCACTTATGCCGACAACAAAGGCGATTTCGCCGGCGCTTATGGCTACACCCACGTCAAAGATGAGCAGCAGGATATCCTCATCACCAAGTACTACAACAACGGCGATGCCGCCTCGGTAAGCAACCCCGACAATGAAATGTTCGACTGGCAGTCGGTGCGCCAGCTCCGTTCGGTGCCCGTCTACCGCGAGCCGCAGCTCTATCTGCGATATGCCGAAGCTATCAACCGTTGCGGTAAGCCGTCAATTGCATTTGCCGTGCTTACCACCGGCTTGAAGAACTCCGTGATGAATGACAGTACGCTCGTGTCGCAATGGGAGCGCACCGGTGAGCCCTACATCAACTTCGACAATAGCAAGTACGACAACAACTATGGCACCGCAATGCGTGGCCGTGGCTATGGTATACGTCTGCCCAAGAGCGGTTACCTTATCCCCGAATTCGACAACCTCAACGACTCCATCGAGTGGGTTGAAAACGAAATACTCTACGAGATGGCCGCCGAGACATGTTTCGAGGGCAACCGTTTCTTCGACCTAATGCGTGTGTCGCACCACCGTGCCGACCATCCCGCGCTCATGGTTGAGAAGATTTCCAAGCGTTTCGACAATCCCTCGGCAGCTGCTGCTATCATCTCCAATCCCGAAAACTGGTGGATAAAATGATGACGCCATAACTGCGACAGCAACCCCAATACGGTTTTAAATGATTATACCTTGACAGGGCGATGAACCATGCGGCTCATCGCTCTGTCTTTCAAATCCTTCGAGTCCTTCAAATTCTTCATGTCCTTCAGGTCGGGCCAAGGCGGGCCGGGAGGGCAGTGGTGGATGTGGCAGTGTAAATCGGCGTAGTTGCCGGGCGCTACTTGGTGAGTGATGCCGCTTTCTGCTTCTTTCGTCGCTTTGTTAGTGCTTCCTGCTATTTGGCGGGTCGCGGTGCAATGCTAAAAATTTGTTAAAATCGGGTGCCGTTTTGGTTTATGCCACATACTTTTCATAATTTAGTAGTATGAAACAGTACGAACTTGGCAAACGGCATAAATTGTGCAGTCAGGTCGCGGTGGAAAAATTGTTCACCTCCGACGACTCTCAGAGCGCGCTGTGCTACCCGTTGAGGGGCGTATGGCGGCAGGGCGTGCGTCGTCAGGGTAGCGATGCCGCGAGCTATCAGTTTGTGGTCACAGTGCCCAAGAAGCGGTTGCGCCATGCCGTGGACCGCGTGGCAGTGCGGCGCCGCATCCGCGAGGCCTACCGTCTCAACCATGGCAGCATCGAAGAGGCGCGTAGCCCCGAAGCATCCGCCGAGCCGGTCGACATTGCCTTTGTCTATGTGGCCAACCGTGTGATGCCGTCGTCGGCCATACACAGCGCCATGGTCAAGCTATTGGGCAAAATACATGATGTAGATGTCAAAAAACGACAGTAAGCCACCGCCACGCCTTATGAAACCATTGAAGATGATAAGCCGCGCCGTGAGTCTGTTGCTGTCGCTGCCCATATATTTCTACCGCTATTGCATATCGCCCATGTTGCCGGCAAGTTGCCGGTTCACCCCCACATGCTCCCAGTATGCCCTCGAGGCATTGCGCAAGCATGGGCCGGTGAAAGGGCTATGGCTCACCTTGCGCAGGATAGCACGCTGCCACCCCTGGGGCGGTTGCGGCTACGACCCCGTGCCTTAACCATCGAGACAGCATCATGAACATCCAAGGAGTCAATTGCCATTGCCACGACCGCCAAGCCTCGCTGTTGACGCTGGGCCTGGAGGAATACCGCGACTACAAAGCCGTGGTCGAGGGGCAGCGCCTCGTAGTGGGGATACATCCGTGGGACACCACCGAGGCGGAAATGTATGGCACTATAAGCATCCTCTCCGATGCCGTCACCGACAGCCGTGTCGTAGCGATAGGCGAAGTGGGCATCGACCCCTTGCATGGGGCGACGCTGCAACGTCAGGAACAGTTGCTGCGGTATCAGCTGCGGTTGGCCAATGAGGCGCGAATGCCGGTGATGTTTCACATCGTGCGCCGCTACGACATATTGATGCGGCTATACAAGGAGTATCGCCCCGTGGCTTCGTGGGCTGTGCATGGCTTCCGTTCCAATGCCGACGTGGCCCGGCAGCTCACCGCCGCCGGTATCTACCTGTCGATAGGAATGCGCTACAATGCCGAGGCCGTGCGGGCCATCCCCGACCATCTGTTGCTATTGGAGACCGACGAGCTGCCCGAAGCCGAGATAGCAGCCGTGGTAGAGTCGGTGGCCGCCACACGCGACGTGCGGCCGGGCGCCGTGGCGCAGATGGCGCGCGACAATTTGAACCGTTTCCTCCGTTCCGGTCAGAAAAGCGCGTAGCCGGGGATTGGTGATAGGGAACCG